>CAXMLS010000399.1:0-2367 GCA_964194235.1 uncultured bacterium
GATGTGTATAAGAGACAGCCGCTAAGGGGCCGAGTGACCTTTCGACAATTAAATTTCCAGTTGGCACAACGGTGGATGCCATGGAGCGCGAGCTGATTCTGCAAACTCTCAATGCCACAGGAAACAACAAGACTCGCGCAGCTGAACTTCTCGCGATCAGCCTCAAAACACTCCACAACAAACTCAAAGAATACGGCGCCGAGCGCGCTGGTGCGGAATAGGGATCAGCGATGCAGCTGCGGCTGCGAACAAAACTCACAATAGTGATGACTGGGCTCGTGCTGGTCGTTGTGGCAGTGCTGTCCGGTGTTTTTCTGGCGCAGCTGTTGGAACAAACGCTACTGGAAACCGACAAGCGCGCCAGTGATCTCGCTCACCAGGTATTTGTTCAAGCGCAGCACGCTTTGACGGACGCGGCGAACCAGGGACTGCGACCCTCCTCGCAAGACCCTCAGGACGTGCACGATTACGTGCGGCGAGCGTTCGAAATCAACGCCGGTTTACAAGCGCAGCTGGAAGCGGCCATCAGTTCGCCTTCGGTGTATGAACTTTCCATCACGGATGGAACCGGCCTGGTATTTATTTCCAACGACGAATCCCTTCCGGGGAAAACTCAAGCGCGGCGGCCTCCACTTTCCCAACTGGTGCAAAGCGGATTTTTGCGCCAGGTGCAGATATTACGCGGACCGTCGCGGATCTATGAACTCGACTACCCGTTCAACATGACCGGCAAACCTTTCGGCGAAGTGCGCGTGGTGCTTTCTTCGGGATTGTTGCTGAACGAAATTGCTCCCAGTTTGAAAACCTCCGGAACGATTGTGCTGGTGTCTTTGGTGATCTCTGCATTGCTGGCGGCGGTGGTCAGCGGTGCAACACTGGCGCCTTTGCGCGATATTTCGGCGCAGTTGGATCGCATCTCCGCCGGCCAGTACGATGCGCCCGGCGCGGATACCCGCATTTTTGGCGGCAGCAGCGATGAACTCGGCCAAGTGAGTCGGAAAATTACCCAAGTCGGCCAGCAACTGCGCGGAGTACACGAAATTTTCAGCACGTTGCGCGAGAACATGAATTCAGTGATGGCTGGGCTGGAAGACGGCTTACTGCTTTTCACGCGGGACGCGCGCGCGGTGATGGTGAGTCCCGCGGCGGAGAAATTCCTGGGAGCCCCAGCAGCACAATTTCTTGGCCGGCGAGTGACGGAAATTTTTCCGGAGGGGCATCCGCTGCGAACGGTGCTGCATCTGGAAGGCGATGAGCTGAGTGAAGTCGCGGCCGAAACCGAACTGATTACGGAAGGCGGTTCCCGGCGCGTAGGCGTCAGCGTGCAGGCAATTCAAGAAGATGGCGAGCGCATGGGTGCGTTGATTACCCTGCGCGATCTCGACTCGTTGGAAAGCATCAATACGCAGCTGCAGGTGAGCGAACGGCTGGCGGCGCTGGGGCGAATCACCGCCGGAGTTGCCCACGAAGTAAAAAACCCGCTGAATTCCATGCGGCTCTGGCTGGAGAATTTGAAAGAGTCATTGCCGCCGGATCAGGAAAGCGGCGCCCAGCAAGCGGTGAACGTGCTCGATAAAGAAATCGATCGGCTCGATGCGGTGGTAAAGCGGTTTTTAGATTTTACGCGGCCCATGGATATTCGGCTGGAAGCTACGCAACTTTCGAAATTACTGCCGGAGGTGTTGGAACTGGCTCAGCCGCAATTACAAAAAGCCAATATCCAGTTGGCGCAACTACTGCCAGTTGACGTTCCGGAAGTTTACGTAGATCGTGCTTTACTGAAACAGGCGGTGCTTAATCTGGTCCTCAATGCTGCGGAAGCTATGCCGAATGGCGGCCAACTGCGATTGGTGCTTAGCCGGCGAGGCGAGATGGCCGAGATTACCGTGGGAGATACCGGCAAAGGAATCGCACCGGAAAATAAGCAGAAGATCTTTCAGTTGTTTTTCACCACGAGGCCGGGAGGCAGCGGCATCGGTTTGGCCAGCGCCTTTAGAATTGTGCAACTGCACAACGGTTCGATAGACTTTACCTCGGAACTCGGCCGCGGCACGACGTTTCGCATTGAATTGCCTTTAGCCGCTTAGATAATGACGGTCAATACAGCCCAGCACTGTTCCGTCGAATCGCGCAGCCACGCCTGCGCGCCGGTCGTTGCTTTTTTGTGCGCAGCGTTGTTGTTGGGGGGTTGCAGCGCAAAAAAAAGGCCGGCCGGCTACTGGCGCACCGCCGGGCTCTCGCGGCCAACGATGCCCGCTACCGCGGTAGTTCCGCGTCCCAGACCACTGCCGGAAGAAAATATCGATCCGGTACCGGAATTGCGATTGGAGATTCCGCCGCCCCCGCCGTTATTGGCGGTGCACTTTA
>CAXMLS010000400.1:0-3155 GCA_964194235.1 uncultured bacterium
CTGTATAAGTGGCCAGCAGAATCGTAAGGGCAACTCCGACGAGACGCATGTTGGATCTAATAGGAAAGAACACGAACATCGCAATGATGCCTACTGCCATTCCTAAGAGGGCGCTGCGCGACAACGTCATCAGACAGGCCATCCCCAGCAGCGCAAGATTCAGGTACTGGACTCGCCGGGAGATCCCGAGTACTTGCGAACTGCTTAAAACCAGCGCGAACTGCAGCAGCAAGACGCAAAGCAGAAAGCCCCCATAAGAGTTCGGGTTGATATTGAAACCCACAAGCCGAAGGCTAGTGTCGTCCCGCATCATCATGTTGGAAATTCCAAAGGCGTATCGCGCGATGCCACCCACAAGCGCCACCAGATTGATCGCGGAGCCGGACAAAACGAATACTTTGACGATGGCCAGCAATTTTTCATGCGAGTCGACCAGCCGAAGGAACGCAAAATAGCAGAGCAGCAAGTCCAGCAGGCCGATGTCCTTGTTTAGCCACGTCCATTGAGGAATCATGTGCAGCTCGAAGTAGGTCACCACGTTGCCCACAAACAAGAGCAGCGCGGAGAATACCAAGATGAGAGCGGACAGGGAACTGGGCTTCCCAAACTTCCGGCTAGCCTTGGAACTGGAAAATAGAAGTCCCAGAACCAAAGATGGAAGAAACACATCGGAGAGCGCCGGGCGAAAATCAGAAAAGAAGACCTGGTAGTTGAGCTGGACACTCAAGAGACCGACCCAGGCAAGGAGGCTGCGCCAGGGGTTGGCCATCCAAACAAGCAGGAACCCGATTCCGAGGACCGCGACGGTGGTGAGGAGAATCAGCTCAGTCATGGTTTATCCGTAATGCGCCGGTCGTATGCAATTCGCGAAGTGGCATGAGCGCAATGTCGAAACAAAATGGTTGCACTACTCGGGAACTACCTTGCCGGGAAAGACTGTTTTCCCGGAGCGAAAGTACTGGAAGAGAAAACCCCACTCCCGCCGGAGAGAAAAAATCTCGCGAAACTGAATTTCTCGCCAGGCATGGCTCCATACGATCTTGGTTATAGCAACCGCACCGAACCCCAGTGCCGACGCTGTCGCTGCGCCATAATAGGAATAGCGAGGGATGAGAACCAGGTCGAAACCAAGACCGATGGCGAGACCCGAGAGATCAATACACATGAGCAGTACGGTGCGCTTTTCGAGAAGCAACAAGTAGTGGGCAGGGTAGGCAGCGATGATGGTCACGAAGCAAAGGACCAGCAGTGGCATAACGCCGCTCGAGGCGACGTATTCCGGACGTCCCACAATCGCCAGAATCGGCCGTGAGAAGATCAAGAGCACTGCTGCGCCAACACCGAAGACCAACAGAGAAGTTTTTAACGCGTAGGTAAGCAGAAAATTTCTCCGCTCGCGCTCCTGCCGATTATGTGCTTCCACTACATAGGGAAGCAGGGTATTGAGCACCACCAGGGCCGAGAAGGAATACAGGGTGTTGAGGAAACTGTACGCAAAGGAGTACAGCCCCACTTCCCATAAACTGCGGAAATAGGAAAGAAAAAAGCGGTCCGCGATTTTCAAGATGTAGAAACTGAGCCCGGGAACGATCATCGGCAGGCTAAATGCCAAGGCGTTGCGAATTAATCCCGGGTTGGGCCGTGCGCGCCACCACTCGTGCATTTCGACCCGGCGAAACGCGAAGGCAATCCCAGCCAGCACCGCCAAAAGTTGCGCGAGGATGACACCAGCCACGCCAATTTTTGCGTGAAAGAACCACAAGCCGAACAGAACCGGAACCCACGACGCCTGGGTAATGAAGTCCATCCGGTTGGTGTGCTCGATTTCCGTTTTCGCCCAGAGATAGTGTTGCACCTCAGCGGCAGCCACCAGCGCAATGAGTAGAAAAAGACTGGCGACAAAAGCATGCGAATAGTTCAAAGCTTTTATGCGGATAAGGAGTGGCCCGAGTGCTCCCGAGGCGAGGAATATCGCCACTAGAACGCTGGAAAGGACAACTTCGAAGATGAAAGTAGTCTTGAAAAGGATCACCCGCCGCTCCACCGGGAGGCCCGGTGCTTCGCGATAAACATAATTGTATAGATTCAATCCCACTAGCATTACGCCGAAGGTGTTGAGGGTTGACAGTAACGAATAGGCGCCAAAATCCTCGGGACTAAAAACATGCGCCAACAAATAAACCAGCGCGAACCGAGAGAGGAAAATAAAGATTTTGGTTCCGGTCGTGTGCGCGACCTGCTTGAGAATGCGATTGCTCACGAAAGGCTGGCACTCATGCCGCGCACTGCCGCTGAATTGTTTTCCGCTCGGGGGACATCAGGAGGAGGCTGCGCTATCCTGTCGCGCCTGCTAGAAATAGGCACTCCGAGCCAGTCGAGATGTTGCAGGATGGCATCGGCGATTGCCTTGGTATTTTGACAAGAAAGAACGCCAGGATTGTAGTCGGGGTGCTCGATCTGTCCCGCGTACGTTCCTTCGAGAGAGGCGGTAACGAATTTCAGGAGCAGTTCCTCGTCGTGCCGGTATTCGAAAATTGCGCGCCGCAAAGCTTCAGGCAAGTCTGCTGTGGCGCGCACCTTGCGGACCAGATCAAAAGCATCGAACCAAACGTTTCCGAAAACGATGACGGGTTTGGCATGCATCAATGCTTCCCAGCCCACGCTACTGGTAATGGTGACTACCGCGCTGGCATCCTGGACCAGCTGATGGCTGCTCACTTTAGGTGAGATTAATTTCACGTTGGGGAGGGAGCAGATGGACTGGTAATAGGAAAGCGGCCGTCTGCCAGTCATCACCGGGTGTTCCTTCACGTAGAGCCAATGATCGACAGGCAAACTTTTGGAGATGCATTCAATCAAGCTGAGCTGGTTTGCATGGAACGGAGAGAAGACCAGGGTGCTACATTCAGGCTCCATCTGAAGCGGGAATAAAACGAAGCGCTCTGCTTGCTTCGGCAACGGGGTATATCGCCAAGCGCTCACTGCGGCGCGGAAAATTCTCAAAAACTTCTGTGCAATGATTTCGGAAAAACTCCCAGCATAGGACGGGTCCAACCGATGCGCGGAATCAAGCCAATGTCCGCGAACCAGACGCCAGAGTGAATAAAATTCTCGCCCCGAATACAACCGGTTGTAGCCCTGTCTCTTATACACAT
>CAXMLS010000401.1:0-7623 GCA_964194235.1 uncultured bacterium
CATTTCATTTGGCCCTCGTGCGAATACGGCTCCGGCATTCGCCGTACTTGGAAAACTCGGCCCTTCGCAAACCACAAGAAATGGGGGATTGCAAGACTCTCCACTTCCAAACGGATTGCCTTCGTTTCGTCGTTAGAACAAGCCAGGTATTCAGCCCGCGGGCCCAATACCTTTTCCGTTGGTCTGGCCAGGAGTTGGCCAGCGGCGCCGCACAAGGCAGACAGCAACAACGCTCCCGCGAGATCAACTCCCCGCCACAGACTCAGCACCGTTAGGCCGCCAGCAATTAGCCACACAGCGAGCAGAAACTGCATCGTCTTGCAGCCGGGCCCGGCCACCTTCAAGGAAGATTCTTGGCACATCGTCCGCCAAGCACACTGCGATGCCCATTGAATCTCCGTTTCGTTAAGACTCGTTCCAACTAAGAAAAAACCCTCACGAGTTGCAAAACCGTCGACTTTGGTCAACCAGCCGCCTGATTCTCGAAGCAGCGCCCCGGTCCGATGGAGCCAAATGTGGTTCGCACGTGCCCGGCGGCTCAGGACCAATTCCAGTGCCTCCCACGGCACTGTCCAAAACAGGGGAGTTGGTGCCGCAATCTCTTGCAGGATGAGGACAACTCCCGCTCCAGCTGCCGCCATCGGAAGCGCTCGCCACGTCATGGAAAACATCACAAAAAGCATAAGTCCACCGACAAGAGGGAGCCCCACGGGGGACAGGATCTTGATACTGCGCAGGCGCTCAAGGCGGGAGATTAGCCAAATGCGCCAAGTCGGTCGGACACGCGAATGCCAGCTCCTTGTTGCCACAACCTAGTCCTTCTGCGCGGTCGTATGAGCAATCCAGCGTTGCTCCACGCACGCGAAAGCATCATGCAGATCCATCTTGTCTTTGCGTGCCCACCGCATGGCCGCGCGTAAGCGGTGCGCTTGGCGAGCGGAAAAAAAGGACATACCGTTTTTGACCGTGGGATGAAGTACACCTTTCCTCTGGAGATCCGCGATTGTGGCTTCCGCGATTCCTAGCGTCTGGGCCAATTGCTGAGAGGTGTAGTAGTCCGCCATGTCTATCGGTCTCCTCTTCCAGACCCCGGGAGGAACCCGTCGGTCCAGAAACGGTCTCGAATCTGCGAATATTTGCAGGTGTTGAGCAAATTTTTTTCTCCCCTACGAGGCCGCCTCCATCTGCTGAAGCATGTCGCGTACACCAACTAGATGGTTGTTAAAAATATCTTTGGCGACATCAAGAAGCCGGAACAGAGTCGTGTCGGAAACGGAGTAATACACATTGCTCCCCGCTTTGCGTCCGATCACGATGTTGCGCATTCGGAGAATCGTAAGTTGTTGAGAAACATTCGCTGGTTCAATTTGCAAAAATTCGCTGAGTTCATTGACGCCTTTTTCTCCGTCACGAAGACAGTCCAATATCCGGATGCGGATAGGGTGGGCGAGAGCCTTAAAAAACTCAGCCTTGAAGTTGGCAGTCTGCTGTGGCATTCTTATCCTTGCGTACATGAATACTGTAATCTGCGAAGTTTCCTATGTCAAGGATGATCTTTCTGGTCGGTTCGTTGGAGTCATCTGCGTCTGAAGCCGACCTACCCGTAACACGGGATTCAAGAACAGCGGCACTCCCTAGAGCTACGGCAGGAGGGGCAATGTCTAGTAACCCAGGGTCCTCTCGATTTCCACCTCCGGTAGAGCCTTCTCCCTTAACACGCGCAAACAACAAGAAGCCTCGGGATTTTTCTTCCACGGATCTTGGACCCGAGGAAGAACGGAAAGCGAACCTGAAGGTCGCTTTCTGTTTCTTCGCGGTTGCGCTCTTGTTTATCCTCGAGGATTGGATCGGTCGGGTGAAACATACGCCGGAATCGAATGCAAGCTCACTTCGCGCGACCGCTGTGACATTGGCTATACATCCACAGATGACTCTCAGTAGTGAACATGGGCGTCGCGTGCAATTCCGACTAAGCAACATGGGAAACCATCCGGTCTTCTATCCTGTGTGTCGAGCGAGCAATGTTCCTGTCGGTGAGATTGTCTATCGCACTTCAGAATCATCCAGTTGGCTGCCACTTCCCGCCGACCTGAGTTGGGCGCCCGCAGTCGTTCCGCAACACACCGATTCGAACGTTACGTGGATTGAAATGCCTCCCGGCGGATGGGTTGATGGAAAATTCCGCGACCCTGGCGGATCGCCCATGGATCACGCCTATGGGATCTACCTTAAGACCGAACGGAACGTTCGCCCGGTCCTAATGCTGTCGGAACCATATCAACTTCCCAAATAGTTCAGAGGACGCGCTCGCAAGGCCTGGGCGGATGCCACCCGTTAGATGGAAACAGGAAGGTAGGTCGGGTAAGCCGGAGACCACTGCGAAGCGAGAATGCGCGAACGGAGGGAAGCCGAGTTGGAATCCAGTGACGGTGCCACGCCGGATTGCTGGGCCTCGCTAGCAACCGCAAAAGCGATTTCAATGGCGACGCGGCGGATCTCTTTCAAGACCGGGAGGAGCGGAGCACTGGGATCTTTGAGCGCCGGAGAATGCTCAGCCAGCTTACGCGCAGCGGCAATCATCATGCCGTCAGTGATGCGCGCAGCGCCTACCGAATCCGGGAAAGGTCTCGAGGCTATCACGCCGAGCCCAACCGCCGGAAAGATGTATACGTTATTGCACTGCGAGACGGGGATCGTTCGGCCCCCGACGCTGACCGGTGCGAATGGTGAACCGGTGGCAACCAGGGCGCGCCCTTCCGTCCAGCGAAGTAAATCGGCAGGATGAGCCTCGGTATGGTCCGTCGGATTCGAGAGCGGGAAGATGATGGGCCGTTCGACCTTGCGAGCCATTTCGCGAACCATCGGCTCGGTAAAAGAGTTCGCGACGGTAGAGAGGCCGATGAGGATCGTCACATGGATTTTATGAATGACCTCGGAGAGACCAATCGTATCATTCTCGGGCCGCAGCCAGCCAGCGACGCGACTCCAAGGCTGTGCGTACAGCTGTTGCTCCGGCGTGAGGTCGGTGCGGCCGGAGTGCAGGAGACCACCTCGATTCACCATCCAGATATGGCTCCGGGCCTCCTCTGCGGAAAGACCTTCGGCAATCAGAGCCCCGCGGAGGTATTCGGCAACGCCCATGCTGGCCGCGCCGGCACCGAAGAAAACGATCTGCTGCTCGCGGAGCGACGTACCCGCGATTCGGATCCCAGCCAGGATGGCTGCGAGCGCAACGGCCGCAGTGCCCTGAATGTCGTCATTGAACGTGAGCAATTGGTCCCGGTAGCGGTTGAGGATGGGTCGCGCGTGGGTACCGGCGAAGTCTTCCCATTGCAAGATCGTTCGGGGAAGAACTCCCTTTACGGCCATGACAAAAGCGTTAATGAACTCGTCATAGTCGGGCCCGTTGATGCGCGAGTGGCGCCACCCGAGGTATTCGGGATCGCGAAGACGGTCTTCGTTGTTGGTGCCGACGTCGAGAACAATGGGGAGTGTGCGCGCCGGATGAATGCCTCCGATGAGCGTATACAGGGCAAGCTTCCCGATGGGGATGCCGAGGCCGCCAACTCCTTGGTCGCCGATACCGAGAATGCGCTCTCCATCCGTGACGACAATAACGTCCACTTCCGGATTCGGATGATTGCGCAACAATGCCGGTATCGAATCGCGCAGCGGATAAGAAATAAAGAGACCGCGCGGACGACGATAAATGTGGCTGAATTCCTGACAGCCGAGAGCGACGACGGGCGTATAGACGACGGGCAGCATCTCGTCGATATAGTCCAAGAGGACACGGTAGAAGAGAACTTCATTGGTGTCTTGCAGCTGGCGGAGGTAGATATGGCGCTCGAGATCGTTGGGCTTAAGGGAGAAGGCTTCGTAAGCGCGGACACACTGCTCGTCGAGCGATTCGACGATGGGCGGCAGAAGCCCGTGAAGACGAAACGTTTCGCGCTCGGCTTCGGTGAAGGCGGTCCCTTTGTTGAGGGCCGGATTGTTGAGCAGATCCATGCCGCGAAAGCGCACGGACCGCGTGGTGTTTCTCCGGACAATCTCTGTCAGAGGCATAAGATCTCGAGAAGTATACTACTCCCGTGGCAACGCTCGGCGAAGCGCCCGGTTTTCAGTGGCTAGTTACGGGACTCCCGTTTCCTGTTCATCGCGTCACTATTCTGGCCACAGGGTGCTGCAAAGTGATATTTTAGGCACGTAAAACTGCAAGAGACGCTGCGGAACACGGTCCCAGCTACACCGTGTCGTCGCCGCGCGATGGAACGAGGGGTGAGGGAGGCATGAAGAAGCCGCTGATTGCTTGCGATTGGTCCCGCGATCTTCTGGTGTGCACAGCCCGGGCTGACGCGCACGGGGAAAGGACTTCCGGAGTTCCTCATTTCCAGGACCCGAGAGTTCTTTCATCGCGTCATCGTGAACAGGTCTCATGAATGGGCTTCCAGTCAGCGAGACTTTCGCATTCAGTCTTGCGGCCTACTCGATCGGTGCTCTTGCTTGTCTCGCGAGTTGGCGAAAGCCGGTGCTTTGCCGCTACATCTGTTGCGGCAGCGCCTTGGCAGGTGCCGTCTTGGGAGGGCTCGCCGCCGTGCTCGGTATCCTGCAGGGTACGCCGGTCCGGTGGTCGATTTCCTCAGGAATTCCGCTCTTTACCTACAGCTTCGACTACGACGCTCTGGCTGGCTTTTTCAACCTGATTCTAGCGATCCTCGCTGGCGCAGTTTCCATCTACTCATTCAGCTACCTGAAAGAATTCGAGAGCCGGAGGAACATCGGCTTCTTCGGTTTTTTGTTCCATCTCTTGCTTCTCAGCTTGACGGTCGTCTTTACTGCCGCGAATGCCTTCCTGTTCCTGATCGGCTGGGAAGTGATGGCCCTGGCTGCCTACGGCCTGGTCACTTTTTACCACGAAGACCAGGAGACGCGGCGAGCTGGATTGCTCTACATCGTCATGGCGCATGTCGATGCTGGGTGTTTGCTCCTCGGTTTCGCCCTGTTGATCCAGGTGAGCGGCAGTGCCGACTTCGCGAGCTTCCGCGTCGCCGCAGCACAAATGTCCAGCAGCCAGCAAGCCGTCGCATTTGTGCTGTTCTTCATGGGCTTCGGGATCAAGTCGGGCATCATTCCGTTCCACATCTGGCTGCCGGCAGCGCACCCGGTCGCACCCAGCAACATCTCGGCTCTGCTTTCCGGAATCGTGATCAAGGCTGGCATCTATGGCATGGCTCGCATTTTCCTGGATGCGCTCGGGGTGCTTCCGTCCTGGGCCGGCTTGCTGGTGCTCATCGTGGGAGTCGTTTCTGCCGTTCTCGGTGTCTTATACGCCTTGATGGAGCACGATCTCAAACGTCTACTGGCCTACCACAGTATCGAGAATATTGGGATTATACTCATAGGCCTTGGCGTTGCTTTGGTGTTCCGCGTCGCAGGCCATCCGCAACTTGCGGCGCTAGCCCTGATTGCCGCGATGTTTCACACTCTGAATCACGCTATTTTCAAGTGTCTTCTGTTTCTGGGAGCCGGGTCGGTGCTCCATGCGACGGGCACGCGAAACATGGAGAAAATGGGCGGTCTCATCCGCCCAATGCCGGCGACGGCTTTTTGTTTCCTGATCGGCGCGGTCGCGATCTCCGGCCTTCCTCCCCTGAACGGATTTGCCAGCGAGTGGTTGACGTACCAAAGCCTCCTGGCGGGATTTGGCGCAGCCGGAGGTTTAACGCGAATCCTGTTTCCCCTCGCGGGCTCGATGCTCGCGTTGACGGGAGCGCTGGCCGCGGCCTGTTTTGTGAAGGCGTTCGCGATCACTTTTTTGGCCCTGCCCCGCGGGACCGAATGCCGCCATGTGCACGAAGTCCCCCGGTCCATGGTGGCTGGCATGGGTGCCCTGACAATGGCCTGCGTGGCCCTGGGCCTGGGAGCTACCTGGTTTGTTCCGATATTCGATCCACTGACGGAGCAACTGCTCGGACAAAGAGTCGGCACCAATCTCATCAGCGGGCACGGATTCGTGCTCTCCGCAGGGATGCGTCATGGAGGTACGGTATCCACCGCCGTCATTGGCATTGGGCTCCTGCTCTTGCTGATTCCTGCTGCTCTTTTGGTATCCATCGGGGCAAGACGTTTCGCGATCAGGCGGGGGCCAACGTGGGACTGCGGCTTGCCCGGCCTCACGGAAGAAAATGAATATACGGCCACCGCCTTCTCAAAAGCACTACGGATGATCTTCTCTGTCTTGTACCAGCCGCGCCGTGAGATTCAAGCGGTCTTCGATGTATCCCCGTATTTTCCGAAAGAAATCCGCTTCGAGAGTGAGATCGAACCGACGTTCGAGAAACGCCTCTACGTTCCGCTAAAAGATCTCGTGCTTTGGCTTTCGACCAGAATGCGAGCCATTCAGGCCGGTAGCATTCACGCCTACTTGGCATACATCTTTATAACCCTCGTCTTGCTCTTGCTGTTTGGAGTTCGCCCGTGACCGAGATGCTTCTCAACTCGGGTCTGCAGTTACTGCTCGTATGGCTCGTCGCTCCCTTCCTAAGCGGTATCATCAAGACTCTCAAGGCCAGGCTGCAGACCCGACGCGGGCCGGGCATTCTGCAATCCTACCGCGACATCTTCAAGCTGTTGCGCAAAGGAATGGTCATCCCGGAGACCGCGTCCTGGATCTTCTCCACGACTCCCTACGTCGTTTTTGCGACTGCGACACTCGTCGGACTCATGATTCCTATGACCACGACACATGCGCCGCTCAGCCTCTTTGGTGGTGTTCTCGCCGTGGTTTATCTCTTGGCACTTGGGCGTTTTTTTCTTGCCCTTGGCGGGCTGGACACCGGAAGTTCGTTTGGCGGGCTCGGTAGCAGCCGGGAAATGACGATTTCGGCGATCGCCGAGCCTGCCATGATGCTTGCGATTTTCACCGTGGCCCTGGCAGCGAGCTCCACAAACCTGAGCGAAATGGCCAAGGTCGCCGTAAGCCAGAGCTGGAAGTTTCTGGCTCCGTCGCAGATGTTGGCATTTGCGGCGCTGTTTATCGTGCTGATTGCCGAAACGGGCCGTATCCCCGTTGATAACCCGGCGACTCACCTCGAATTAACTATGATCCACGAAGCCATGGTCCTTGAGTATTCCGGACCATACCTCGCTTTGATTGAATGGGGCGCCTCCATCAAGCAGCTTGTCCTGATGACGCTGGTGGTGAATACGTTCTTCCCGTTCGGTTTGAGTTCCGATTGGACGGCTCGAGGACTTGGTCCGGGTTTAGCTTTCTACCTTGCCAAGATGCTTGTGCTGGCGTGTCTCGTCGTCCTGGTTGAAACTACCAACGCGAAATTGCGTCTCTTTCGAGTGCCAGAGTTGCTTATGGTTGCTTTCATCTTAGGAGCGCTCGCGCTCATTTCCACATTTCTGTTCTGAGGCCTTGCATGCCCTTTCTCCAAGATCCCGAGTTCGGCAATAGAATTATCACCTTGATGGCGGCACTGGTTCTGGTGCTGCAGATCGCGGCAGTGGGACAACGGTGGATAATTTCGAGCATACGCATCTTCGCGGTGCAGTCGTTCCTCCTGGCGGCGATCGCCGCCATCATCGCCTACTTCAACCAGGCCAGCCATATTT
>CAXMLS010000402.1:0-2403 GCA_964194235.1 uncultured bacterium
ATCACGCCATCCTTGCCCACCTTCTTCATGGCCTCAGCGATAATGCTGCCTACTTGCCTGAAGACAATGTGGTGGCCCTTGATCGCATGCAATGCGACAATTAAACGAACTCGAAAATAAATTTTCATTCATCATTCATAAGGAGCGTCGAATGCGGCTTGTCAGCCTCCGCAGCACCCACTCGTCCACGCTGGGAGTACTGCGCGGGGAAAATGTGTTGGATTTGAGGGAGCTGGCGCTGGCGGCGGGGCGCGTCGAGCCGTTTCTTACAAGTATGGAGCTATTCCTGGAGGCGGGCGCAGAAGCACAGCAATTTGTGACTAAACTTTTGCACGACGCGCGCGACGATGCGAAAGGTCGAGCTGTCGATTCCGTCGATCTGGGGCCTCCCGTTTCCGAGCCCGGCAAAATTATTGCCGTCGGTTTGAACTATAAGGCGCATGCGGGCGAAGCCGATTTTCAACTTCCAGACTCCCCACTGCTTTTTGCGAAGTTTTCCAACTCCATCTCGGGTCCACGGGACGAGATTATTTTTGCGAATGAAGAGATGCAGGTGGACTCGGAAGCCGAATTAGCGGTGGTTATCGGAAGGCGGGGCAAAGGGATTGCAGCGGACTCGGCATACCAATACGTTTCAGGTTATATGGCCCTTAACGACGTGTCCGCTCGCAACTGGCAATTCGCCGACAAGCAGTGGACCCGCGGAAAGTCCTGCGACACCTTTTGCCCTACCGGGCCGTGGCTCACCACACGCGACGAGATTGCCGATCCGCACAACTTGCGCATTACTGGACGCCTGAATTCCCAGGTGATGCAAGATTCCAACACGCAACACCTGATCTTTCGGATTCCCGAACTCCTGTCGTACATTTCTGCGTCCATCACGTTGGAGCCTGGGGACATTATCGCCACCGGTACACCTTCTGGGGTGGGAGCATTTCGCACGCCTCCGGTCTTCATGCAACACGGAGATATTGCCGAAGTTGAAATCGAAAACTTGGGAATTTTGCGAAATTGCGTCCGCGTTTCGTCTCGCCAGTGATCCAGTCAATCTCTTTGGGAATCTCGCAAAACAGCTGGCTTTGCAGGGGCAGTGTGGGATGATCCTAAACATGCTGCAAGCGCTTACAATTGCCGATTCCCGGGTCAAGGAAGAATGCTTTTGATGCTTGATACTGTTCGAATCAAAACTACTCGGCCGGAACCTTCTCGCCTGTACCGCTGGATCGTGCTGGTGTTCGTTAGCGTGGCGATGGGCAGCAGCCATTATATTTACGACAGCATCAACCCGTTGGAGCGCATTTTTATTCAGAAGCTGGGCTTCTCGGCGACAGACTTCGGGTGGCTAAACTCCGCCTATAGCGTGTCCGCGATTCTGACCCTGCTGATCGGCGGCATCGTCATAGATCGCATTGGCACGAAAAAGGCGATCACGGTCTTTGCCTTGATTTGTCTGCTGGGAGCCGCGCTGACCGCGGCGCAGGGGCGGCCGGGCATGATGATTGCCGGCCGCACCGTGCTGGGCCTGGGTGGCGAATCCATAATTGTCGCCGCCACAACTGTTCTCGCTAAGTGGTTCAAGGGCAAAGAACTGAGCTTCGCCTTCGGAATCAAAATCACGATTTCCCGCATGGCCTCGGTGGCGGCTGACAATTCGCCGACGTGGGCTAACAAGGTGTTTTACCCCAATGGCCCGGCGGGGGAGCCAAGTTGGCAGGGGCCGTTATTACTGGCCGTCGGCGCGGGAGTCTTATCGGTCATCTGCGCGGGAATTTATTGGGTGCTGGAAAGCCGGGTGCAGGGACGCTACGAACCAGCGCAGGCGGGTTCCAGCGAGAAACTGGACCTCCGTCAGATTCTTCGCTTCAACCTGTCATATTGGTTTGTGGTCGGGCTGTGCCTCACGTTTTATTCCGCCATATTTCCGTTCCGCACGTTCGCCATCGACTTCCTCACGAATAAGATACTAGTGACCCATGGGGGCATCAGCGCTTCGGAAGCGATGCGGGTGTGGGCGCACCAGCGCGCGGGAATGTTCAACAGCTTGTTGCCACTTTCGGCCATGGTGGCCACGCCGCTGATGGGACTGCTCTCCGACCGGATCGGAAAGCGCGCGTTTTTGATGATGTTCGCTTCCATCCTGTTGATGCCGGTTTATCTACTGATGGGCTACACCAATGTTCCGCTGTTCATACCGCTGTGCATGATGGGAATTGCGTTCTCGGTGATTCCAGCGGTGATGTGGCCTTCCGTGGCCTATATCGTGGATCCGAAGCGTCTGGGCACCGCGTACGCGCTGATGACGCTGATCGAGCAAATCGGATTTTTTGCACTTAACCTTTTGATTGGCAAAGCCAACGATCACGGTCATGCCGGGCTGGGAAATCTCGCAGGGTATAGGCC
>CAXMLS010000403.1:0-2362 GCA_964194235.1 uncultured bacterium
GATGTGTATAAGAGACAGATAATAACCTTAGCCTTCGGAGCGTGGACGCGCAGTCGTTTGTACAAATCTCTGGCGTGGAGCAGCGCGAAGGGAGGCAGCGCGGAAATGCAGACGATGTCGGGATTGAAATCCTTAACTTGGGAAAGCATTTCCGAGGTGGTACCGATGGATATGGATTGCGCCTGGTAGCCAGCGCGTTCCAGAAGTTGGGCAAGCATCGTGCCTACGATTTCATCGGCTTCGTCGCGAGCCGGGACGCAAACGATGGTGGTCACCGGAACAGATCGATCGTGAGGTTTAACTGGAGCTACGAGCGCCTCAGAATCTTCAGGAATTTGCGACGCGACAGAAGCCACTTCTTCTTTATTTTTTTCACCCAACTCTTCGACTAATTCCCGGGTGCTTTGACAGATGAACTTTTCCGTGATGGCATCGAGATCGTCATGATGGCGATCTTGTTCCGCCAAAGCTAAAGCTGGAATTACCACGGAATCGTAAAGCTCTTCGAGAGGCTTAGTTTTCAAATATTCTTCGAGAACTTGTTTAGCTTCGGTTTGATCCGTAGCCAGGAGGCGCTGGTAGTAGTGGGCCTGCGGGGATAAGACCGGCTCGTCGCCAAGCATGATATCCAGGAAATTTAAGCTGGGAACATGTCGTCCAATTACCACCAGGCAGACGGTCAAAGGCGTGGAAAGCAGTAGACCAACCGGACCCCAGAGGAGGGTCCAGAAAATCGCCGCGAACAGAATGGCAAATGAGGATATTCCCGTGTGCGCCCCATACAACACGGGCTCGAGGAAATTGGCTACCAGAAGTTCCACGACCAGATACAAACCAATCGTGGCTGCGGGACGCATCCACGTTTCGAAAATCGCCAGCGAAAGCATGATCGGCAGGACCGCACTCAGTGGCGCTCCGATGTAAGGAAGGAAGCGCAAAATCGCGGATAGGGCGCCCCATAGCAGGGCGTTTGGAACGCCGATAAAATGCAAACCGAGTCCTATGACCACGCCATAGCCGGCATTCACGAACAATTGCAACAGCAGGTAGCGGCTGACGCGGGAACCGGCATCATCCAGCGCCTGGGTCATGGCATTAATATGACTGTGGCCGACCAGGCGAATCAGGCGATTTCTTAAATCCTCGCGGCTTCCGAGCATGAACAGCGTTAGTACGATCACGATGATGGCGCTGCCCAGCGGAGTGATTACGCTGCTCAAGGACTCAAACGGATTCGATGCCGGTTGAAATACTTGAATGGGCACGGGCTTGGAAGCTGGTGGCGTTTTTGCGCTGCTTTGGTTTTTCGACGTCGCCGGCTCTCCGGGAGAGGGGGCGGTATCGGTAATGTCTTTGCCTAGTTCTTTTACGGCGTCTGCGGCTTTGTCGAGCCGGCGGTTTTTCGGATTGCGGACGGCGTCAATTTTCTTTTTTATATTGGTCCTGTAGGCGGGCAACTGGTTGGTTACGTCGATCACCTGATCGCCAACGATCCAGCCGATTAAACCAAGTCCAATAACGGCGACCGCGACTACCAGGAAAACTGCAAGGGCGCGGGGGAAATGTATGCGTTCGAGAGCGCTGACCAGTGGAGCGAGTACAAATGTGAAGAGGACGGCCAGCGCAAGAGGAACCAGCATCTCGCGTCCAAAATACAGGCTGGCTATTACCACGACGGCCGCGACCAACGTCAGAATGTTGGAGATATCTTTAGCGGGAGAAGAGCGCGGCATTGCAAGTCACCTGATCTTCAGCGTACAAGAACTTTTTTAAATTTAGGCAGAGTTCCACGGCCGGGTCGCGCGGGATGAACGGTCAAAATAAGACGCGATACGGCTCAAGAGGTTCTCTCAGCTTCAGGGATCGCAAGGAGTTGTAATTGTTGTGGTCTGCGAGGCAAAACGGCCGGGTTAACTGGCGCAGTGGAAGATGGCTGAGCGACAGGCGCGCACGGGTCCGGAGATTCGCCGGCGCACTGGCCGAGAAACCCGGCGTCTTCGCTCATCGCCGCGAAGTTGGCCATTTCTTCGTAAAATCCCACCATTGCCCGATGCTCCCAGTGACTTTGAAAATGCCCAGCTTGAAGAGAACAGCTGACCCTTCAAGGAGGGAAGGATACACCAACTTCGGCTGACGCGGCCGAATTTGAATTCGCTAATCCTGCGCGCGTGTTGGGCGAGATCCTTCGCGGCAGTGTTTCGATGTTTGTATTAAATATACGGCGAACGCCGGTGGAATCTACGCCATTTACCGGATGGCGGTCATTAGTGATGGGGAATACGATTTGCCCGGTTGGAAGCATGACACGCGGGAACTGCATTCCGCAGCGGCATAGATTAGTGGCTGTCTCTTATACACATCT
>CAXMLS010000404.1:0-2470 GCA_964194235.1 uncultured bacterium
CCACTACGACGAACCGTTTGCCGACGCTGCCAGCCTGCCTACCTTCGTCGTCTCGGAGTTTGCGCGACAGCAGGTCACGGTCGTGCTGTCCGGCGAAGGTGGTGATGAGGTCTTCGGCGGCTATCGCCGCTATTACGCACAGCTGGCCTCCTCGTATTTTCACTTGCTGCCGGCATTCCTGCGCAACCGCCGATGGAGCAAGATTGTTCCGCAGACACCGCGATTCCGGCGTTTGCACAAGGCGCTGGAAACTATCTCCATTCCGGACGACGCCACGCGTTACGCAACCTGGCTCGCATTATTTACCGAAGATGCCAAGGCGGAGCTGTTCGATCGGACGGTGCGCACGGGCCTGCATAATGGTTATGAGCCCTACTGTGCGTTTTACAATCGCTTCCCGAACTGGGACACCGTCAACCGCAGTCTATATACCGACTTGAAAGGCTGGCTAACCGATACCTATCTGGAAAAGATCGATAAAGCCGCTATGGCCGTGGGGCTCGAAGGTCGCGTGCCATTCCTTGATCATCGTTTGATTGAGTTCGTCTTTCGCCTTCCTGGCAAGTGGAAAGTCAAGGGCGCCACCACCAAATACTTGCTGAAAAAAGCTCTGGAAGGAGTTCTCCCGAAAAACACGTTGTACAAGCCCAAGCATGGCTTTGCGGTTCCCGTCGACGAGTGGTTCCGCGGGCGGTTGAAGACTTTTCTGTCGGATGTGCTGTTTGATAGCGATCCGCACCGCACCCGGTATTTCAGGCCAGCCTATGTTGCAAAGATTTTTCAGCAACACACCCGCGGGGAAAGGAATTTCGGTAGCCAGCTCTGGGCGCTGCTGAACTTCGAGTTGTGGCACCGCCAATTCATGCGGCCCACCAGTGAGTCGTCTCCTCCTGCAACCGGATTTCGCGTGGCGTCCGCAACATCGGGAAACGATTCCGCTTTTGTGCAGAGAAAACAAATTGTAGAGCTACCCGTTCGGGCTCAAAGCTAAGCACATGCGAGTCGCAAACGTACGGAGGACAATGTTTCAGCTGCTAACCTTGCGCTGTGATTTGCACACCGAATTTCTCAGAGATTTCTCGCTACAGAATTTACTGGGAGGATTCCAACTTTGAATCCGTGACTGTCGTAGAGGCAAGTCCCAACAAAAACCACAGCTGACGCTGGTACATTCCATCATTACTCAGGCTCCATATGAGCACACTGACCAGCGCGGCAAACAGCGCTGCGGCGGTCGCGTGCGCATTGCCGGCGGTGTGAAGCGACCCCCACAATTTCCGCAGCGCTGCTTGGAATATCCCGGCTACACAAAGAAATCCTAGCGGGCCGAGCTCCACCAGCGCCCACAGAAAGCTGTTGTGGATGATCACTGGCGACTGCAGATTGGTTGCGGGAGCCATCTCAGCAAATCCGCCGAGCCCCCATCCGAACGCCATCGTCGAAAGGGACGTTACATAAAGCCGGAGTGCAGTCTGTGTGATCACCATCCGGTCACCAACGCCCGAAGGATCGCTAGCGATGCGAAGAAACTCCAGAAAAGACGGATCGTTGTGCGGGAAATAAATCTCCGAAGTATTCTCCGAAGTGTGCAAAGGCGAACCTTGCCGAGGTGCAGGCCATAGTCCTCCTGCGCGGGCGATGAACAAAACAGCGGTGAGGCAGAGAACAACCAAGGCGGGTGCCAGCAAATGCCTGCGCTGAAAAATCTTATCGCTAGCCACTCTCGATACAACTGGAACAACGAGTGCGCCGGCCATAGCAGCCAGCCACGACCCACGCGATATTGTGAACAGCGCACCCAAAAGCAGGAACGCCACGTTAGCAGCATCAATCCAACTCCGGCCAAACATCGGTTTTGCGAAAGCCACCGCGGTCAGTTGCACGGCCAGTACCGCTGCCAGGTAGCCGCCATACTGGTTGGGGTTGTGCATCAATCCGCTCAATCGCAGGCTCGTGCCGCCGAAAAAAAAGACGCTACCGCGATTGCCGGCATAACGAAGAGCCACCGCAACAAGGGCGGCCAGATTCAGCAGTGAGCCCGCAACAACGAAACATCGAAGATATAACCACACATTATTTTTCGCGGCTGACGCATACAGGCAGTAGATGCCCAGCAGCAGGAATAGTCCGAGCCCGCGATTTATCAGGGCCCACCAGATCAAGTGCCCAAACCGCATCCAACCGATAAAAAAACCGATGACTACCGAAGTTGCGAAGCCCACAACCCACCGAGCCACCGGATCCCGACTTAGCTTTTGCCACCGTCGCCACTCTCCACGGCCGATACTCGTCAAAAGCGCGGGCGCCAAAACGAAGTCTGATGCGCCTACGCTGAGCAGCACTCGATGGAACAGCGAAACAGGTAACAGCATTCCCATTACGCTTGCCCAAACGGCGCGACCATCTTTTACGTGTTTAGTTACCTTTTCAGTTTGTTGCATTGTTAATAATCTGTCTCTTATACACATCT
>CAXMLS010000405.1:0-4004 GCA_964194235.1 uncultured bacterium
GATGTGTATAAGAGACAGGGCATACTTAGTCTGAGCCCGTGCGAAGCAAGGGGCGAGAAGCACTAAGAGTATTTTTAAACTCCGAGGTATTCGCATAGCTCCTTCCCAGTTTTCATCAGTCGCAGCCGCTATTTATCGGTAATTGGTACGTCCTCAAACGGGGGAGTCACCGGCGTGATGTAATTAATCTTCTTTACGTCGGCTGGAGGCGCCGGATACTTCGCCCACCAAAGAATTGACCGTCCGGGCTCAGGCGTCGCGGTGCCGATAATGCCGTTAACTGGTTGAACCGCTAGAAATGTGCCTTCGGAATCTTTCAGAATGAAGTACTTCTTGTTTCCAGCCGTGACGAAAAATCTGGGGTAGTCGTCCGACCCCGCGGTTGGAAGCACCCGGAAATTTATCGGTTTATTCGAGGTGTTGTGAAATCGAATCTTGATGTTGAGAACGCCCTCGTAGCGTCGGCATTCGGTGAATTCGGCCACGATACCCTCCGTGTTAGTTTCCTGGCTCTGAATTACGCCCGCTTGTTGGGTGGCAGGCGGCTCCGCAGTTCGTTCAACTGAGCCCGGTTGCGCGGCTGGTTGAGGGGAGGGCTGCGCTGGAGAGACTGGCGGCGGTGTGGGAAGTTCGGCCTCGGCGGGCGCGTTTGACAGCAGATTAATTCTTTCATTGCTCCCTTCAATGGCGACTTCCATAACGCTGTAATTCCACGCGCCGGCGTCCTTGTGGGCGGTCACATAGATCTTCGCTTGTCCTTTTGGACCTGAAATAGGTACAGCAAGATCGGCATCGCCGGAAGTGGTGGACGTGTTAATGGAGCCGCTTACGAGCCAGCCTTCCGCGATCGGCGTACCAAGTTTTTGAACCACGAGCGGATTTCCTTGGGCCTGCAGCACAGACTCTTTCGCCGCATCCGAATTCTTCATGGCAGCGAAGACCGTCCCCATCAGGCCCAGCGGCAGACCACAACCGACGATCAGAATTACAGGGATAAGCCATTTCCAGTTACGTGAAAACCAACTTTTGCGCGTCGCGGTTTGTGCTGTTCTACCAAATGCTCCGGTCGGGTACCCTTGCTTTGGTTGGGTGCTCATAGCTGCTCCTTCTGACTCAGTCGTGAGTTGCGATTCAACTTTCTAATCCAACGAAGTTCTGTCACTCCCGTCTCTCTTTCGGAATCGGCACGCAGAGGTATCGACAGTCCCCGTTGTGGTCCGGAAACATGAAGCACCTGCCGCCGGGCCTGTCATATTGCGACAGGCAGGGAACGGTGAAGGTGCTGTTTACAACTGCGGTTGCGCCAGTCATTGGTTTGCTAAATTCGGTTTCAAGTTCTTGCTTATACTTCTTGGCATTCCCGCGAAGATCATTTTCAAGAAGACTCCACTTCGATCGGTCCCTTTTTTGTGGGTGGTCCAGGAGATCCCGCCAACGTGTCTCGAACGACTTAAAAAAACTCTGCCAGGTGTCCTTATCTTCGCTATCTCCGCTCGAACTAACCGGTTTCGCTTGAGGGACGGACTGTGCAAGGGATTTTTGGGAAACTGGAGCTGTGACTGCCACCGCAGCCAACAGCCAAACTGTTCCGAACCACCCGCGCGATTTAGACCGAGCGAATCGACTGACGGTGATACTCATCGATAGACACCGACTCCAAACCTGTAACTCCCTAGGAGTTTCATCGATATCTGAGAAGTGAACGAAGCGGAAGGTAATGCTTTGGAGTTATTAATGTCTTGAAATAATCAGCAAATCTTGCTCAAATTTGCACAAAATCTTCTTGTTCGAATGATTTATGTCAACTCGCCAAACCACGCGAACAGCCTTTAGTTTCGGTCCATTCCGCCTGGACGGGAGCGAACTCATATTAAAACGAGACGATAAGGAAATTCCGCTAACCCGAAAAGCGGTTGAAACCCTTCTAGCTCTCACGGAAAACGCAGGTCACGTAGTACGGAAAGAAGTGCTGCTGGACCGCGTTTGGCCGGGCACCTTCGTAAATGAAGCAACTCTCGTGCAGAACATCCTCACCGTGCGAAAAGCACTCGGTAAACAAGCCAACGGAAAGGATTACATTGGCACCGTACCTAAGCGTGGCTACCGCTTCGAGGCGGCGGTAACGGAAAGTGAATGCCTGGTCCCAGGTCCATCACGCAGTTTGCCTGGCGACAGCGAGCCCGAGAGGCCACGCGTGGTGCCAGTTGTAAGTCATGCGACCCTATACGCGTTACTGGCCATCGGCATAGCGATTGCTATTTCCGGTGCGTATCTGGTTCGTTCGCGCCGCAATTCCGCGGTTGCAAACGCTGCTCCGGCAAAAATCCATTCGATCGCTGTCTTATCGCTTACGAATATGTCTGGCGACCCGTCCCAGGATTACTTAGCAGACGGAATTACGGAAGCCATCAGCACTGACCTTGCGAAGTTTCGATCTTTGCGCGTAGTCTCTCGGACCTCAGCAATGCAGTATAAGGGCCGCAAGAAGCCGCTCCCTGAGATTGCCCGGGAATTACACGTGGATGCCATTGTCGAGGGAGGAGTGGTGCGCTCGGGAACTCACGTGCGTGTAACAGCGCAGCTTGTCAAAGTGGCAAATGACCAGGAAATCTGGGCCCAGTCGTACGACCGTGAATTGAGTGATGTCCTGGCTTTGCAGAATGATATCGCCGGCGACATCGCCAAAAACGTACAAACACAGATTACTGCGGAGGATCGCCAGCGCCTGGCAACCGCGCGTATTGTCAATCCGGCAGCGCACGAGGAATATCTGAAGGGACGATTCTTCTGGAACAAGCGGACCGAAAATGGCTACATGGATGCGATTGATCATTTTCTTCGCGCCATCCAAATCGATCCCCAATATCCCGAGCCTTACGCGGGGTTGGCCGACGCGTATGCGCTGCTAGGCTCTCTTGGCGGCGCATCCATCCCTAGACGCGAGGCGATGAACAATGCCCGATCCAGTGCTCGCAAAGCCCTGGAACTCGACCCGGCATTGGCTGAAGCCCATACTTCACTAGCATTTGTTCTCATGCATTACGACTGGGACTTTGCTGCCGCTGAACAGGAATTCTTGCGCGCCATTGATCTCAACCCCGGGTATGCGACCGCCCACCAGTGGCACGCTATCAATCTTGCCGCGACTGGTCACATGGATGCAGCCCTAGCGGAGCTTGGGCATGCTCAGGAACTTGATCCGCTCTCTCTTGTTATCAGTGCGGATACCGGTGAGTTCTTGTGCTATGCGCGACGATACGATGATGCCGTCATGCAATTGCAAAGCACGGTGAAAATGGATCCCAATTTCCCGCTCGCTCACCTGAACCTGATCACTGCTTACAACTACCAAGGGAATTATGCGGAGGCAGAGACGCATGCGCGTAAGGCGATGGAGATCGCTCCAAGGAGTGTGTGGGCACAAGAGCTGTTGACCATTACTTATGCTCTAAATGGGCAACAACAAAAGGCGCGCGCCATGATGGCGAGTATCGAGCGGTCTCCGCGGGGTAACGAAGCCGCTCATCATTTGGCGGAAGCCTCTGCCACGCTGGGCGATAAGGACTTGGCATTTCACTGGCTTAAGGTCGCTCGCGACGAGCGCTCCGGTAGCCTTATTTTGCTGAACGTCACACCTTACTATGACCCTCTCCGCTCCGACCCCCGCTTTGCCCCATTCGTGCAAAGTGTTGGATTGAAGCCTTTCAGCAATTCGAACTAACCGTCGGCAACCAGCGGGAACGACGAACCCGAGACCGCCTGCGTGACAGACGTAGGAATGTTATCTGATTGGTTCGTCTAGGTTTGTTCTGCGTCGTAGTACATGGTTTTAGAGCTTGTTTGTCAGTTGTTGGACCCAACTTTGTGAGGTGACCCCCAAAGTGTCACAAAAACTTGGGCACGGTCACCGTTTATTTCAACGTCTTTGCATTTCCTAGCAGGATGTGGGAAAGGAAACTACGTCGCGCCCAGAAGAGTGTTGCGTCTGTCTCTTATACACATCT
>CAXMLS010000406.1:0-1909 GCA_964194235.1 uncultured bacterium
CTCAAATTGCAAACGGGAAGATCCTTTCAAGACGATGGACGGCGAGTATAGCGGCCAATGTGGGGCTTGGGCAAGGAACGATGCAATGAGCGCAATTAGTTTATGGTCGATATAAGTCGACACGCGAAGACTTTAAATTAGGAATGCGAGAGAGCTTCGGATAGCTTACCTTGGAGTGAAGATTAACAAACGTTGATAAAGTGATCGGCGACTACAGGGTATCTGGTATACTCTCGCGAACTATCCCCAAAGGGGAACTCTTGAGAGACCAGCTCAGCCCTCTCTCAGGTCGTGGCACTTCCGTAAAAAACGATTGGCGTGCCCGCCTGCCTGAAGAAAAGTCGCAAGCATTCCAAGCCTACGCCCGAGTACTTGAAGCAGCGTACAGCATGCTCAGTGTCTCGCTTAACGAAGCGCTGGAGCTTCGCCAGGCCGGACGACTTGCTAAATCCTGCCAGGCGGTAAATGTTACGTATACATTGTGTGTGCGCCTTACTGGTCCGCTGGCCGGCCTGATTCGTGTCCTGGGCGAACATGCCAAGCACTATGGCACGATTCCAAACACGGCGCCTCTCGATCCCGCAAATTTTCAAAGCGCCAAAGGGCAACGTTCGGCGCGCATGAACCGCTTGCTTAGCCGGATCCTGCTTTCACAGCGCACGCAATTTCTCCACAAACTCGGAACGCTGGAAGAAATGGTTGAGGATCTGGGCAGAGAGTTCTGCATCGGGGCCGAAGAACTCGGCACCGGCCTTGGAACCGACCCGGTGGCGCTGTGGCACATCGTAGATGCCGCCCATTACGACCTGAACACCTGCCTGCGGGAAGCGATGGTCATGTTGAAGTCGTTTCTTTGGGCTTTGCCGGACGATCAACTCGGGGAATTCGACAAGTCCGTCGCCAAATCCTGGGGCACCGTGATAGCGAACCTACCAACCGCCGCCCGGCACATTTTCCGCCATAGACGTATCGCCCATATCGCGGGAGAATAGCCAAGCCTGCTTGCCGGCAGCATCCCGTTGCACCACCTCGGGAAACAAAACCCCTCGCCGCGGGTTTGTATTAGGACAATGTCGGCTACTGCAAGGACAACTCAGGGAGGGATACGGTGCATCCGAACCTCTAGATGCGCCGCTACTGGACCGTTGGCCAGGAATAGACCAAGCGATCCGAGCGTTTCGGCCGTTTCACAATCGCCAAAGAACGTGACTGCGTCTGAGTCGCCGAAGACGATGAGTGAGGCGGATGCCATTCGTCTGGCCCAGGCCGGGGATGCCGCGGCATTTGAGTTCTTGTACCGCATGCACGGCCGCCGCGTCTACGCGCTGTGCCTTCGGATGATGAATAATCCGAGCGACGCGGAGGATTTATCGCAGGAAGCGTTCCTGCAACTTTTTCGCAAGATATCGACTTTCCGGGGGGAGTCGGCATTTTCCACCTGGCTGCACCGCATGACCGTCAACGTAGTGTTGATGCGCCTGCGGAAAAAAACACTGCCGGTGGCCTCGCTGGAAGAAACCACGGAGCCGGACGAAGAAACCGGCGGGCCGAGAAAAGATATTGGAGCGCCAGACTTGTTGTTAACCGGCGCGGTAGATCGGGTCAATCTGCAACGTTCGATTGAAAAACTGCCGCCGGGGTATCGCACGGTGTTTGTGCTGCACGATGTGCAGGGGTACGAACACAACGAGATCGCGGACATCATGGGTTGCTCGGTAGGAAATTCGAAATCGCAATTGCATAAAGCGCGAACCCGGCTGCGAGACTTGTTGCAGGAAGATGTGCGGGAGCAGGCGAGAAACGAACGCCAGATCGCAAAAACGCAGACGAGCCCAAGGGATTGAAGTAGAATAGACGCAATAATTATCAGCGGGAAATAGCGCCGAAGTTCCGGAATCTAGTAAGGCGG
>CAXMLS010000407.1:0-2877 GCA_964194235.1 uncultured bacterium
GTTCAATCCTCGGTTCTATGGAACAGTGGGCCAACGCCGATTACGGGATTTCATCGTCGTAGTATCCCGTTTGTGCGCTTATCCGATGGTCCGCAGATGTGATTTTGACAGGATGAAAGCGAGTTGAACGAACAGCTGGAACCACAACTTCGATCAAGCTTTGCGAATTCAGTGCCAGAATAACTTCCTTTACCGCTTCCTGTTCTTTCCGAGGCTTATCTCCCACTTCCCACAGTTCTCCACCCGTCTTAGGAGCCAGCTCAACTAGGTAATACCCGTAGTGTCGAACCTCCCGGCCGTAAAAACTGTGGTCCGCGAACATAACGACATAGCAAGCAATATGCCGTCGTTGCGCAAACCGTGCCAGGCGGGCCCATCCGATGGAACTTCCGTGGTCGTTTCCTTCCGCGAAGACAACGACAGCCTTTGTACCCGGCCCATCGCCCAGATTGTCGACCGCGCGTTTCATTGCGTCGTAGAGGAGCACCGTTTCATTGTGCTTGTCGGTCTCTGCCCGCAATAAACCAGTGAAGCCCTTCAAGCTTGCCCAGTCATCGGTGAGCTCTCCCGAAGAATGAATCACTGCTCCATAGCTCATCACGAAAGCTCGTGCTTTCTCCTTCTCGAACTCAGAGAGGAGTTCCACCGCCATCTGTTGTTCGAGAGGCAGAACCTTTCGCTGGTGGAAATTGGAATCCAGCAACAGGGCGATCTGTTTGGGTCCCGCGCTCTTCGGACCGTCGACAACTTGCAGTTTCTTGCCATGCTCCAGCACTTGAATGTCTTTGATCGAACCAGGCACAACAGGGTTCCCATTCTGGTCTGTGACGTGGACAACGATGGTCATTCTCTTCTGGGCACCGTCGCTCTTTTCAGGCTTAGACATTTGCGGTATCCCGAAACAGAGCGTTGCCAACAGCGGGCCACAAATCACAGCGATGACCGCCATCCTCAAATGCCGATCTTTCGCATTGATACAGACCATTTCGCTCATCCTTCCGAGATCTGAAATGCCCTAACTGCCTTCCCCAAAATTCGCCTCTGGTTCTGGCAGCTTGTCGCCGTCTCGGGCGACCCACACATACAACGCTGGCAGCAAAAAGATGCTCAGGAGCAGGGCTCCGATTAGCCCCCCAACAATGACAATCGCGAAAGGCCGCTGCGAGTCCGACCCGATGCCGCGAGAGAGTGCAGCGGGCAACAGGCCAAGACTGGCGACAAGCATTGTCATCATGATGGGACGAAGGCGAAGAACCGCGCCTTCGATGGCCGCAGATTCGATGGTGTGACCCGCAGCGCGCAGCTGGTTGATGTACTCAAGCATGATGACGCCAGTTTCTACGGACACACCGAAGAGAGCTAAGAAACCAACGCCGGAAGACACGCTGAGGTGTGTCCCAGTCATCAGCAGAGCAAGGAGTCCTCCAATTGGAGCAATCGCCACGTTTGCGAGGATGAGTCCAGCCCACTTTGCGGAAGCGAACATCGTGTAGAGGATGACGAAGATGGCGAGGATCGTGATCGGCAAAACAACCATAAGCCGTTTCTGAGACCGTTTTTGGCTCTCGTATTCGCCGGACCAGTTGAGATGGTAGCCAACGGGCAATTTCACCTGCTCGCCAACCCGTTTCATTGCTTCCTCGACGGCACTGCCCAAATCACGTCCTCGGACGCTATATTTGATCGCAACATACCGCGAGTTCTCCTCGCGATAAATCTCGGAGGCGCCGTCCCGCACTTCCACTTTGGCGAGTTGGGCAAGTGATACGCGTTCCGCCGTGGGTGACAAGAGCCGCACGTTTTCGATGGCCTCTTTTGTTTCTCGATAGGGAGCCGGGTAGCGGACCACAAGGTCGTAACGCTGCTCTCCCTGTAACACATGGCTTACAGCCTTGCCACCGATGGCGGTTTCGACCGCGTCCTGAACGTCCGCGACGTTAATGCCGTGGCGGGCTGCCTGCTGGCGGTCGACAGTGATATTCAAATTCGGCTGTCCCAAAACTCGAAAGAGGCCCAAGTCCTCAACCCCTGGAACACGACGCATGACATTCACGATCTCGTCGCCCTTTTCTTCGAGAACCTTGAGATCGTCGCCATACATTTTCACGGCGAGCTCACCTTTCACACCGCTAACGGCCTCTTCCATGTTGTCAGCGATGGGTTGAGAGAAATTCCAAAGAACGCCGGGGATTTTGCTGAGTTCGCGGTCCATCGCGGCGATGAGTTCTTCCTTGTCTTCATGAAAAACGGGACGCCACTTGTCTTTCGGTTTGAGATCGACAAAGTATTCCGTGTTGAAGAAGCCAGTGGTGTCCGTGCCGTCGTCGGGCCGTCCCACCTGACTCGCCGTCACGGTGACCTCGGGAAACGAAGCAAGAATGGCGCGAGACTGATTCGCTACGCGGACGCCCTCGGTAGGTCCCGTGCTTGGAGCAAGTGTTCCCCGAACCCAAATGGCGCCTTCATCGAGGTGGGGCAGGAATTCTGAACCAATCACGCCGCTGACCATGAGGAACACCGCCGTCGCAAACGCCGCTGCACCCGCGCCGACGGTGACCAGCCGATGTTCGATGGCCCATCTCACTGCGACTCGATATTTCTCTCTCAAGAACTCCGTGACGGGGTTATGCCATTCACGCACTCCGTGACGGAACAGAAGAAGGGCGAGCACGGGCGCGATCACAATCGAAAAGATCAATGCGCCGATCAATGCGAATGAAACCGTCCATGCCATGGGCTTGAACAGCCGGCCCTCAACACTCTGCAACGTGAAAATGGGCAGATACGCCGCTATGATGATGGCTCGCGCATAGAATACGGGCCGAAGTACTTCGCGTACCGCGTCGCGAATGCGCTCCAAGGGTGTCTTTTGAGCAC
>CAXMLS010000408.1:0-3759 GCA_964194235.1 uncultured bacterium
AATCCGACAGCCGCGCAAGCTACCGCTACAAGCTGCGCGGCAAACAAAAGGCCCGCGTGAAGCTGGAGAAAAATTCCTGAAGTGGCCAAGATCGTCAGCGCAAAGAAGATAAAACTGTGCAACGCTTTCCGGTGTGAAACCATCAGCATGGCGCTGACGACCGCGAAACCTGCAAGGATATAAAAGGTCACGTGGTTATTCCTGCTAGCTCGGTCGAGGGTGAAACACCGGTGAAGGAAACAAAGTCGCTGTGACGCGCTTCACTTCTCAAAGAGTAGTTCTCCGGCACGTTGCGTCGCTTTCACCACCGCTTTGATCAGGGTTACGCGCAACTTCCCTTCTTCCAGCTCGAGAATTCCGTCGATGGTGCAGCCCGCGGGAGTCGTAACCGCATCTTTGAGGAGCGCCGGATGGTCGCCGGTCTCTAGCACCACACTCGCCGCACCTTTCATTGTTTGTGCGGCCAACAGCGTGGCGACATCGCGAGCGAGGCCAACCTTGACGCCCGCCTCCGCCAGCGATTCTAAAATTATGTATGCGAATGCTGGGCCGCTTGCGGAAAGCCCCGTGACGGCGTCCATGTTTTTTTCGTCCACCACCACGGTGCGGCCAACGGCGTCGAACATGGCACGCGCCATTTCGACGTGTTCCGCTGTAGCACTCGCGCCTCGGCAGATTCCAGCCATCCCGCAATTTACCGTCGAACAGGTGTTGGGCATAACGCGGAGTACAGGAACTTTTCCGCCCAGGCGCTGTTCAATGTAGGAAGTCGGCACCGACGCCGCAACCGAAATCACCAGCGTGTCTGGGCGCAATTCCGAAGCTATTTCCTGCAAGACTTCGCCGATCACCTGCGGTTTCACACCCAGGAGAACAATATCGGCGTTGCGCACCGCGGCGCGATTCTCCGTGGTAACGGTGATGCCCAATTCTTTCGCCAGCTTTGATGCTTTCTCCGCGTGTTTTACAGTTGCGGAAACATTCTGCGGCTTGAACAAGCCTTGCTGCAAATAAGCGCGAAGTAGGATTCCGCCAAGCTTGCCGGTGCCTAAAACCGCCAGTTTTTTGTCCGTTAGATTTTCTGTCATGGTGGAAGCATTGTTGACGACACGTCCACGCGCGTCAACCACCGTTTGCAGTTATGGGTCGGAGCCATGTCAAAACGGAGTGCTTCGCTGGCGTTCAGTCGTGGCGGGCGCCATGCAGCACGTGCACGGCATGGGGCAGCAGATGGGCAATGACTTCCAACGATTCCACGGCACCTTTTGGGCTGCCCGGTAAATTCACGATGATCGTATGGCTGCGCACCGCAGCAACGGCACGCGACAATACCGCGGTGGGCGTTTTTTCCATTCCTTTGCGCCGCATTTCTTCCGCGATTCCCGGCACGATACGGTCCGCCACGGCCACGGTGGCTTCTGGAGTGTTATCGCGCGGTCCGATTCCCGTTCCACCGGTGGTAAAAAGCACGTCAACGTGGCCGGAATCGGCGATGGTACGCAGATGTTCGCGAATTGTAGCGGACTCGTCGGGCAGGCGGAGCGTGGAGGTCACCTCCCAGCCCAACCCGCGGCAAAACTCCACGACCGCTGGTCCGGACGAGTCTTCGCGCTCACCTTTGGCTACTGTGTCACTGATGGTCAAAACGGCTACGCGCATGGGAAGGTTTGTAAGTTGCAAAGCGCCCGGAAATTATTTAGTTTCTACTTCGTCGCGACTGGCTTCGTCCATTAATCGCATCGCTTCCATCAGAAGGCCAGTGGTGTTGCGCGTGGTAGTCGTGCGTGTGGAGGCGTTGGCAGCGTTGAAATCAATTTCAAACGCGCCTTCGGTCCACAATACGACGCGGTACACCGCATCGTCGCCTTCGACGTCGCCGCTTTTGGCGTCGCGGCATTGCCCGCTTGCGAAGTACAGTTCGCCCTTCTCCGGGCCTTTCTGCACCACCAGGCGGCAGGATTTCTGACCCATTTCCAGCGACTGCATTAGATCGATCATACTCATTTCCTCGAGGCGGCCCTGGATGACGCCTGGCCTTGTGGCTTTGGTTTGTAGTTTCTCGAGGTGCAGCCGGTCGACAACTTTCTTGGTGATGCGCACGAGGTCCTTAACCAGAAATGGCTTGGTAATAAATTCTTCGACGCCGTCGACCAGCGGCCGCAGCCGTTCTTCGATGTCCGTGCGGCTGGCCATGAACAGAAATGGAATGTGGCGAGTGGACTGGCGTCCGCGCAATTTTTCGAAAAGCTGCCGCCCATCCAGGCCAGGCATTTTGTAATCGCAGAGAATTACGTCGGGAGGCTCGTCAATAACTTTCAGCAGCGCATCCGCTCCGTCAGCGGCCAGGACGACTTCACAAACCGGCTCAAGGGCTTTGAGCACAAGGTCGCGAATCAGCGGATTATCGTCGGCCAGCAGTAGGGTGATGCTTTTACCGGAAGACTCACTCATGGCAGCCTGGACGATGGGAGTGCGTGTAAAACACTAAGGAACACGGATCTGCGGTTGTCGCGGGACTGGCACGGATGGAAATTTCCCGCGTAGAGAATCGACCTATCATCGCGATTGGACCTTACGTTTGGCTGGCCGCAGATAATTGCCGCTCTTACCACCTGTTTTTTTTACCAGCACGATATCGGTAATCTCCATGCTTTTATCCAGGGCTTTACACATATCGTAAACCGTTAGGGCTGCAGCGGTGACGGCGACCAACGCTTCCATTTCCACGCCTGTCTGGGCGGTTGTAGTCACGCTGGATTGAAGTTCCACGCCAGTTTGGCACAGCCGCGCAGTCACATCAATGTGCGTAAGCGGCAGTGGATGACAAAGAGGTATCCATTCGGCGGTGCGCTTGGCGGCCGAAATGCCCGCGATGCGAGCCACCTCGAGGGGATTGCCCTTGGGATTTTGCAGGCGCTTTACGGCGCGCACGACGGCGAGCGTCATCTTGACAAACCCACGCGCTGCTGCGGTTCGCGTGGTGATCGATTTCGCGGAGACGTCCACCATGTTTACATCACCGCTTTTGCCATAGTGGGATAGTTTTTTCATGGTGTGATGGTGTGACGGTTCGATGGCGATTAAAGGCTGTAGCGATTCCCTCGCTCAGAAAAAGAACTTCGATAAAATTCTAATTCACATCCCTGCGCATCAGCACGTTAACACTTTCCCCGGCGGTAAGAGTTTCGGTCTCCGCGCCCACTACTAAAAAACAATTGGCCCTGGCCATCGTCGCGGTATCGCCAGACCCTTGCCAACGGAGTGGCTTAACGTTCGCGATGGCGGGTGACCATTCCACTTTTGCGGGCAGGAAATGCGTCATGCCCGGCTTCTCTTTCAGCGATTCCCCCAGCGTTGCTCGCAACAGGGGCAGCGGTCGCGGAGTTGAACCGCTTAACAGATCGATGGCCGGGACCACAAACAATTCGAACGTAACCATCGTCGACACGGGATTTCCCGGCAATCCAAATACCGGTTTGTCGCGACAAATCCCAAAAACCGCCGGTTTGCCCGGGCGGATCGCCACAGCATCGAAATGAAATTCCATGCCTAGGTCCTTCAACACGTCTTCGACGAGATCGTACTTCCCCATGGAAACGCCGCCAGATAGAACCAGTACGTCTTCGTCGAGTCCGCGTTGAATATTTTTTCGTAAGGTTTCTATGTTGTCGGCAGCGTTTCCGAGCAGCACCGGCTCGCCACCGGCGATACGAACTTGCGCTGCCAGGGACACGCTATTGCCTGTCTCTTATACACATC
>CAXMLS010000409.1:0-1761 GCA_964194235.1 uncultured bacterium
TTCTTTCGCCCGCCGATTTTGCCTGGACTGGCCGCAAGAAAGCTTCCGACCTGCTGAAACCCGGAGACCTCGTGCAGTTTTCCATTCAGGAATTGCGCGAGACCACTATTCGCGTCCAGCTGGAGCAGCAGCCCGGACCGCAGGGCGCGATGGTGGCGATCGATAATCCCACCGGCGAAATTAAAGCCATGGTCGGCGGTTACAGTTTTGAAGATTCAAAGTTCAATCGTGCCACCCAAGCCTTCCGCCAGGTCGGCAGCTCTTTTAAAATTTACGTGTACGCCGACGCACTCGAAAAAGGCGCAACGCCATTCGACACCATCCTCGACGCTCCGTTTACTACCGTCAGCGGCGGTCAGGCCTATTCGCCGCGCAATTACGACGAGAAATTCGAAGGCAACATTACCCTGCGGCGCGCCCTGGCGGGCTCGCGCAACGTGCCTGCTGTAAAGCTGGCTGAAAAAATCGGCATCTCTTCCGTTGTTGCCGTCACCCGGCGCTTCGGCATCACCACCTCGCTGCCGCCATATCTTCCGCTTGCTCTGGGCGCGGCCGACATGCGTTTGCTGGAGCACGTCTCCGCGTTCACCGTGTTTCCCGATGACGGCATCCGCATCGATCCGCACATGATTCGGCGCGTCACCAGTTATGACGGTGCTCTTCTCGAGGAAGCGCATCCGGAAGTTCATGACGTTGTCTCCCCCGAGGTGGCGCGCACCATGACCGCCATGCTCGAGGAAGTCATCCAGTTCGGCACCGGTATCCAGGCGAAATCTCTCGGCCGTCCCGCAGCCGGAAAGACCGGCACTACCCAGGACTATACCGACGCGTGGTTCATTGGATTCACGCCGCAGATTACTTCGGGCGTGTGGGTGGGATTCGACGACAAGCAGATTTCTTTAGGCAAAAAGGAAACCGGCGCTCGCGCGGCGCTCCCGATATGGATGGAATTTATGCATGATGCGCTGGCCAGCGTGCCCGCCGTGGAATTCGCGAACGTGGTTCCGCTGGAACAACAAGCCGGCGAGCATGAGGTGCACGTCGATACACCGGACACCGCGCCAACCGAGGACGAGCCTCAAGCACCAAAAGAGAAACCGCCGGCTCTCACACCGCCGCTCAAGACTTCAGCTCCCAATAACTCCGACACGAACGCCGGAGTCGTGACTCCGCAAGTTCAGCCTTAAAAGAGTGTTCTTGTCCAACCGTATAGTTCTCCGCTTCAACGTGATCGCCTGAACGGATCCCACCCGCCCGGTTCCAACACCATTAAGCGGGCATCCTTACCAACCAGCATCACCTCTCGACCGCGTGTGACCTCGCCAATGGCCGTAATTGGCAGCCCGTTTAACGACGGCGGTATTCTCCTGGCAACGCTTTTCCTGACGGTAAAAAGCAGTTCGTAGTCATCCCCGCCGTGCAGTGCCAGTCGGAGAGTGTCGACTCCGCCTTTGCGCCCGCTTTCCGGCACGCGAACCGTCGGTAGCTTCGCGGCATGCACCACCGCGCCAGTCTTGCTGGCCTCGCAAAGTCGCCGCAAGTCGGTCGATAATCCATCGGACAGGTCCATCATCGCGGTCGCCAGGCCCTTCTCGGAAAGCCAGCGACCAAGCTCCAGTCGCGGTTCCGGATACAGATGCTTACGCAAGCGAGCGTCGAGTTTGCCGGCTAGCTTTTTATCCGCCTGAAGAAGCATTAAGCCCAATTCCGCCTCGCCCAGCCGCCCGCTGACATAGATAATGTCTGTCTCTTATACACATC
>CAXMLS010000410.1:0-4121 GCA_964194235.1 uncultured bacterium
CGCCATATTCGACGCGGATGGAACTGGGAAGGTGCATGTCCCCAACAGTTTTTTGCACCGCGGTGATTCCGGAACCGAGATCAACGCCTTCGAAACGGCCGGTGACTTCCACCAGGCGCTGCAAATTCTCGCGGCGAATTTCCGTCTGGCCCGACTCAACTTTTAAAGTCGCCAGCGAACCGAGTGTCGCAGTGTGGCCGGCGGAACTGGCCACCAGCGTATTGCTCATGCTCTCGAGTGAAGAACGGTTGGCTTCGGGAAAGCGTACCCTGATGGTGTACGGGCGGTCGTTCAGAATTACGGGCAGCGAAGCAGGCTCGCCTTCCAGGATGGCAGCTGCATTCAGGGCCACATCCTCAGGAGTAAAACCCGCGCGCGCAGCCACGCTGGGATTAATTTGATAAGTGACTGCCGGGCCGCTGATGGTGTTTTCTATGCCGTTGAGCACATCCACGACGCCGTGAATTTTGCTGATCGCGTCGGCCACTTTTGGCGCAGTGTCTTCGAGAAGCTTGGCATCTTCGGAAAATAGCTTTATCACTACCGGTTCGGGCTGGCTGGTCAGATCGCCAATCATGTCCTGCAACACTTGAATAAATTCCACCTTGACGGTCGGTTCGGTCTCTTCAATTTGTCCGCGAATGTCAGAAATAATTTCATCGATATCGCGCTTGCGATCGCGCTTCAGTTTCACCGTAAAGTCGCCGCGGTTCGCCTCGGTTACCGCGGCAAGGCCTAACTGCAGGCCGGTACGGCGCGACGTGTTTACGACTTCCGGCACGGCCTTCACAATTTCCTCGATGCGCAACAGAATGCGATTCGATTCGGCCAGCGAGCTTCCTGACGGAGTGAAGTAGTCCAGAATGAAACCACCCTCGTCCATCTCCGGGAGCAAATCGCTGCCCAACAGTTTGTAGGAAACTGCCGAAAGGGCGACGATTACGATGGAACTGATCACCAATATCATAGGCCGGCTCAGCACTTTCTCCATCACGCGGCCGTAAGTCTCGACGATTCGTCCAAAAAAACCAGAAAGATGCGCCTCTTCCGCGGCGAGCAGCGCGGCGATATTGTCAGGGTCGCCGGTCGCGGTGTTCGTTGAAGGCTGAGAATCAGTGGGCTCCTTGCGCCGCACCAGATACTGGCTGAGCGTTGGCGTCCAGGTAAGCGCCAACAACAGAGACGTGAAAAGCGAGACGGTCATGGTGACCGCGAGCGCGCGAAAGAAACTACCCGTAACCCCGGTAATAGAAACCAGCGGCAAAAATACGACGATCGGAGTGATCGTCGAACCGATCAGTGGGATGGTCAGCTCACGCAGGGAACTGGAAATTGCCTGGTAGCGGTTTTGGCCCGCATCGCGGTGCAACACGATGTTTTCGAGTACCACGATGGCGTCGTCGATCACCAGGCCAACGGCGGCGGCGAGTCCACCGAGAGTCATCAGATTAAAACTCTGTCCGGTGAATCTTAAGACGATGAAGGTAATCAGAAGAGTCGCGGGAATAACCAACCCGGCGACCAACGAAGTTCCCCAATCGCGAAGAAACAGAACAAGAATAATCGACGAGAGCACCAGTCCGATCAGCACCGCATCGCGCACGCTGGCGATGGAATCATGCACGATGGTGGATTGATCATAAAAAGGTTCCAGATGAACGCCCAGTGGAATCAAAGGCATCAACTCTGTAATTTGCCGGTGCACTTCATCCGCAACGTCCAGCGTGTTGCTGTCGGGTTGCCGGTTGACGCTGAGAAGCACCGCTGGTTTGCCGTTCGCAACCACCATGGTGTACACCGGCGCAACCGACGACGTGATCGTGGCGATATCACCGATGCGGATCGGCACGCCCGCCGCGGAATTTTTCACCACGATCTGGCCAATTTCTTCGGGATTGCGAACCTGGCCGCTGATCAGGCCAAGGACGAGTTGATGGTTGTATTCGAGAAGCCCGGGAGAATCGATCAAATTGGTGCGTTTAAGAGTGTCGAGTATTTCGGAGACGGTCACGCCCGCGGCGAGCAAGCGCGCGGGATCGGGCATGATTTGAAACTCGGGGACTCTGCCGCCCTGCACCAGCACGGAAGCGACACCGTCGAGCCGGTTGATGCGCGGCTTCAGATCATAGGTGGCGATTTCCCACAATTTATTCGGCGGCACCGTGTCCGACGTCAGGCTGTAGCCGATGATCGGAAACGTGGCGAAGGTCAAACGGTGTGTTTCAAGTTTTGCCGTAGTCGGAAGTTCGGCTTGCAATCGCGCAACCACAGCATCCACGCGTTGCAGCGTGAGTACCATGTCGGAATTCCAGTCGAAAAAAAGATCCACCTCCGCCGACCCGCGGCTGGTGATGGACTGTACCCGCTTCAATCCGGGGACACTGTTTACCGCTTCTTCGATCGGGCGCGTGATGGTGACCAGCATCTGATCGATGGGCATAACGCCGTTATCGATGCCCACGACGATGCGCGGGAAATCCGTGTTGGGGAAAACGGACACAGGAATGGTGAAGGCGAAGTAGGTGCCCACCAGAGCAAGGCTTACGATTAAAAATAAAATGGGACGCGAAAGTTTTCGGAACCAGGGCATATCATCCTGCCCAGCTAATTGCGTGCCTCGCGGTGAAGAGGGCCTTGAATCCATGCGAGGCTACTCCTTTTCCTTGGCGGCTGGTTTTGCTGGGGCGCTACCCTTTTTAGTGTCTTTCTCGTCGGTCTTTTTATCGTCAGCGTCGTCTTTGTCATTCTTGGCGTCGCCGGCGGCTCCTGCTTTCTCAGCCGCATCGGACTTCTCAATTTTGATCTTTGTGCCATCCGGCACAGCGTATCCGCCGGTAGTAATCACGGAATCCTGGGCTTTGATGCCACTGACAATTTGCGCTGCCTCGGTGGTGCGAATGCCAACTTTGACGGTTTTGATATGCGCTTTGTCATCGCCGCCGGCCACCAGAACGTAATCAGCACCCTCGGAATTTTTAAAAATGGCGGCTGTGGGCACCACGACAGCGTCTTGCACTGTTTTCGCGGTCATGTCCAGGTGCACGGTCATTCCCGGGCGCAATGCCGGGTTCGGTTTTTGTGCTTCAACCCAAACTTCGATCGTGGTGCTGCCGGGATCAAGAGCCGGACTGACGAGGGTGACCTTACCTTCGATGGGGTCATCTACTCCGGGAATCTGCAACTCCGCGGGATTGCCAACTTTTAAAAGTACGGCTTCCGATTGCGGTAAATGCGCTTTCGCAATCACCTTCGAAAGATTCATCACCGTAAGAAGCGGCTGATTGGCGGTTGCCAGGTCTCCCACATAAAGAGGCCGATCGGTCACTAATCCGTCGATGGGACTTTTTATTTCTGAGTAGCTCAGCTGGGCTCGAGCGCCATTATATTTTCCTGCAGCCGAGGTCTTTTGGCCTTCAGCGGATTTCAGCGCCTGCTCCCTGCCCATGCGTTGGAGGTCGGCAAGCTGCTTGTCGGCTTGTTCCTTTTGACTGCGGGCCTGAACCAGCGCTACTTCCGCGGAATCCAGTTCGCGCCGGGCGATGGCGCCCTGTGCAAACAAATCCTTGCGGCTATTGTAAATTTTTTCCTGCGCATCAAATGCCGATTTTGCCGATGCGGCATCGAGTTGCGCTTTCTGAACTTGCTGCGGCACGGTGGAACCAACGGTGGTTTCATAAGACGCCTGCGCTTGCTCGAAGTCGCCCTGGCTGGCTTGCGCGGCTGCGGAAAGATCGGCGTTTTCCAGAACGGCGAGCAGTTGCCCTTTCTTCACTCGGGCTCCCCGCTGAACAAGAAACTTCTTGATGGTAGAGGTAATCTTCGGAGCGACAGTCGCTTGTTGCAGCGGGAAAACCACCGCTTCCGCGGTAACAATCTGCGAAATGGGCTTGACCTCAGCCGGAGTGGTTTGGACGGTGACTTCCGGTTCCTTCTCTTTTTCCGCTTTCGAGCAGCCCGTCGCAAAACAAAGCATGCACACCGCGGGCGCCGCGATCATGGCGAGAGTGAAATGTTTTTGAAGAAGTGAAAGCACTTTTATTTTCATGGATTGGTTGGCACACCCGTCAGAGTTTGCAAACTCGCGAGCGCTACGCGATAGCGCAACGCGCCATCCTGGTAGG
>CAXMLS010000411.1:0-3308 GCA_964194235.1 uncultured bacterium
CCCGCCGCAAAAATCGCCGACACACAGCACGTGATTTTTAATCAGCGCCTGGATGCTGGCGTCACTGCGGCGCTCGCTGGAATGATCATCGTTTTAATTGTCGAAGCGCTGGTGCAGTGGTATCGCATCCTCAGCCGCCGAACGAAACCGGTTTTGCACGAAACAGCGTACGTGCCGTCACGCTGGTCGGAAGAATTTTCCGGCAAAACGTACATCGGTGGTGAAGTGGGAACTGATATGCCGGCGGACGGAGGGTAAGACGATGCCTGCGATGAAAAGTAAATTTTCAGGAGATAACGTCAGCGGCGTAATGCTGGTGTCGGTCGGCGGGATCATTCGCGTTCTAAAGCATTTCCTTCATAACGCATGGTATGGGATTCGCGAATGGTGCGGAGACTCCGCCTATGAGCGCTACTTGCACGCAAGAAACGCGAGATCGCACGATTCTTCCATTCTGACGCCCGCGGAATTTTACGTGGAACAACTGAACCGGCGCTATTCGCGTCCGAACCGTTGCTGTTGAGATTATTGAATTGCCCGGCAAGATCGTCACGCGCGACGAACAACAATCAGCGTAATTTCAGGCGGTACGCCGATTCGCACCGGCGCTCCCACTGTTCCAAGGCCACGATTAACGTAAACGGAGGCCATGGCATTGGCCTCGCCGCGCCCCGGCTGCGACACCTTGGGTGCCTCGGGGTACGGCTCCGCCGCAGTAGCGGTTATGTCCACCGATGGGGCGAGTAGCGGTCGCTGGTAAAGGCCCGCGATGTAATCGGTGATGAAGCGCGCGGGACTCAGCCGGTGATCGAGAATTTCCACCTGGATTTGTCCGCCGTGCGTGTGCCCGGCAAGCGAGAGCTCGATGCCCAGTTCGGCGGCGCGCGGAAACGAATTCGGATTGTGCGAGAGCAGAATATTCGGCATATCGCGGCGCACCAGATTTTGAACATCGCCGAGCGTCTGCCGTCTGTGGCCTTCGCTAGTGCGTTCCCGCTGGTAATCAACGCCAATAAGATTGAATTCCGCTCCTTTGAATGAGAGCCGGGCATTTTCCTGGCGAAGCAATCGCATGCCCGCCTGCGCGAAAAGCGTCTGCGCGGCATGTTCGACCCTAGCGTAGATTTCGTGATTCCCGTTGCAACCCCAAACTCCCAGCGGTGCGCGCAACATGCGGAGTTCGTCGATACAATCGCCCAGCGGATCGCTTGCACCCGTGATGAAGTCTCCGGTGATGACGGCGAGGTCGGCGCGAAGTTCGTTGGCCATTTCGACCGCGCGCCGCACCTGCGCCCGCGGCATATAACCGCTCAGGTGAATGTCGCTGAGTTGCACAATCTGCATGCCTTCGAGCCCGGCCGGCAATTTTGGTATGGGAATTTCCACCCTGCGAACGTGATAGTCGAGACGCTCCGCGGCGTAACCGTACATAGCGCCGAGAAACGGCGTGGCGCCGGCGGCGGCGGTCACCGCACGAAAAAAATATCGGCGCGATGGATCGTCGAGCTGTTCTACTTTTGATTTCGCATCCATCGCAGTTCCGGTAACCGGTCGCCCGGCAATTGGAGACTGTGGCGATTTAGCGATGGGTGCACCAGCTCCAGTTGTCGGATTTGTTCGAATGCCACGGCGAAGCAAGGACCACAGAAGATCGATGCCGTGAACCAGTTTTATGCCCAGGAAAGCAAAGAGCGCGCTGAAAAACCACAACCCCACGAGCGCCGACAGAAAAGTTCCGCGCGGAACCAGGTGCCGGTGACCCATGCGCACGCCGTCTATGAACGCAAAAATGACCAGCACCAAGACAACGAGCCACAATACGCGCGCGGCAACACGGAGAGACTTGCTGCGAAAATTGGCCGTCGCCCGCCAGATGCCCCGATGCCAGAAACGTTGAGAAAAGAAAATCAGGGAAACGGCGCTCAACCCGATGGCAAAGCGCAAGAAAAAGAAAGCCCAGTTCAATGAAGTAACGCCTCAGCTACGATATCAATTGTACCACGCAGACACGGGCAGCCTTCCGGCAGGACTTGCGGTATTTTCGGGAGTATCATGTGTCGCCCGAAGATCGCCACTGAGTGGGACGATGCAAAGTTCCAGCCTGGCAGTTGGAGACGACGGGCGTGTTGAGCCGTCTCACAGCAGTAGAAGTTGTTCGCGATTAACGGAGGAAAGCGATGATCAGGAAGGGAATTGTAACTTTGGTGTTAGCCGGGTGCTTCGGTACTTTGCCGGTGCTGGCGCAAGACACGGCACAAAAAAGCGAAGCGGCAAAACCGATGCCGAGCGCTTCGCAGATTGTTCTGGCGCAATGGAATGAGGTCGGCAAGAAACTCACCGCCATGGCGGAGGATTTTCCCGAAGACAAGTACGACTTCAAACCGACGCCAGAAGTACGCAGCTTTGCCCAGCAACTGCTGCACGTCGCGGTTTCGATGTATTACTTCACCAGTCCGGTGATGGGACAGAAGCCGCCCGCGGGAGAAGATCCTCCGCGCGCACAATACAAAACCAAGGCAGATGTGGTGGCCTACGTGAAAAAAGCCGTCGAGGACGGAGCCGCGGCGATCAAGTCGAAAGGTGACAAGGGCATGGCTGAGGTCACGACAGATCCGGACAGCAAGCAACAGATGCATGTGTCCGATCTGGCATATGGCTTGATCGAGCATTCCGGGGAACATTACGGACAACTGGTGGTTTACTACCGCGTATCGGGATTGGTGCCGCCGGAATCGCGTCCCAAGAAATAGTCGCACCACGAAGCAGCCGCACTAAAACACACTGACTCCGGCTGGAGTCAGCGGGGTTTTTGGTTTGCGGTGTAACGTTCCATTGGACAGTACAGCTGCGGAACTGCGCGGCGTCAGATGCGTTGATTGCTGTACGAAAAAATATTTACGACGTGGCTGCGCCCTCGGCTCCATTTTCCAGTAACGCGATCAGTTGCGCGGCATCATTTGTCGGAGGCAGGCAACTTCGCCCGGCACAAACGACTGCGAGAGGTTGGTCGGCTGGAAGATGGGGTACGGTCAACTTCAATGCTCCCGCAAGATGAGAAAGATCCGTTCCCGGCGTGATCCGCAAAACCGCTTTGCCGAAGCGAAATACGCGCTGCGCTGCAGCTTCAAGAGTCACTGCCGTGCGATCCTCCGCGGCGCCGGTGATGACCACTTGCATGGGGTGAGGTGTAAACAGCGTCGCCGCTAATCCATACGTCGCGGCGAACAGTCCGTATTGCGGAGCGATTCCCGCGAACGCTTCGAGCGTTTTTTGGGCCAACGCATAATATCTGTCTCTTATACACATCT
>CAXMLS010000412.1:0-4737 GCA_964194235.1 uncultured bacterium
ATGCCGCGCTCGCGCTCCTGCTCCATCCAGTCCATCGTGGCGGTGCCTTCGTCCACGGAACCGATCTTGTAGGTCACACCGGTATAAAAAAGAATGCGCTCCGTCGATGTGGTTTTGCCCGCATCGATGTGCGCCATAATCCCGATGTTCCGCGTGTCTTCGAGTTTAAATAGACGCGTCATGTGTCCTTGCTCAGGCCTTTGCTTCGTAGATTCTTGCTTCGTATTTTCAGTTACCGGCACGATTCAACCTGCGATTCTTACCAGCGATAGTGCGCAAATGCTTTGTTGGCTTCGGCCATGCGATGCACATCTTCTTTTTTCTTCATGGCGCCGCCGCGAGAATTCGAAGCATCAATCAACTCATCCGCCAACTTGTCCACCATGGTTTTGCCGGCGCGCTCGCGCGAATACTGCAACAGCCAGCGAATGGCCAGCGATTGCCGGCGGAAAGGATTTACTTCCACGGGAACCTGATAGTTCGCGCCGCCAACGCGGCGAGTCTTGACTTCCAGCAGCGGCTTCACGTTCTCCACCGCTTTATTGAAAATTTTCAGCGCGTCGTCGTTCGTCTTCTTCGCGACCTGATCCATTGCGCCGTAAAACGCGCGCTGCGCCGTGGACTTCTTGCCTTCCCACATCATGGAGCAGATGAACTTGTCCACCAGCGGGCTGTCATAAACCGGGTCGGTTGCTTGCGGCCGCCGAACAATTATTCCTTTACGTGGCATTGCTCTTTATAGCTCCTTCAAAATTTCCCGAAAGAATATTCAGACTTTGCTTACTTGGTTTGACCGGCCTTCGGTCTCTTGGCACCGTACTTCGAGCGGCCCTGCTTGCGATTCTCTACACCAGCTGCGTCCAGCGTTCCGCGCACGATGTGATAACGCACTCCTGGAAGATCTTTCACGCGGCCGCCGCGCACCAGCACGATAGAGTGCTCCTGCAAGTTGTGGCCGACGCCTGGAATGTATGTAGTTACTTCAATCGAATTCGTGAGACGCACGCGCGCGACCTTGCGTAGCGCGGAATTCGGTTTCTTCGGCGTTTGTGTATACACGCGGATGCACACGCCGCGCTTTTCTGGACAGCCCATTAACGCGGGAGATTTCGTTTTTACCTGGACCTGCTCGCGGCCCATACGTACTAGTTGTGAAAACGTAGGCACAGTTATTTCCTCAATGGCGCGCACAATTTTCCGAAGCTCTCGCAGCGCGCGCAAAAAAATGCGCGAGAGCGCACACCGATGCTGAAAGGTCTACTGCGAATCCGGAGATACCAGCAAGAAACTCCGTGCGCACTCCAAGAGGCGGAAATTCGCTCCTGGCTTCGATTCGGAGAGGCTTACTCGGCTTTGCGGGACAGGCGTCCCATTCCGGCCGCTCTTCTGTCCCATTCCGTACTGCAATGTTCCGGGACCGAAGATATTTCCCTTCCAACTAAGACCGCCAACTTCGCGGTCGCCCCCGTCGGGCCAAACATCTCCCGACAAACCAACGAAGTATAAGGTGTAAAGCGGATGCTGTCAAATATTCTTCGAAACAGGCGGTGGAAAACTTGGGATCAACTGCAGTTTTGGCCCTGAGGTTGCCCTACCCAAACGGGGTGAAGCCCTAGAACCCTCCCCCCCCTCATTCGAAGAGTACAGTTTAGACTCTCAAGCCCTGGGCGTTTGATCCCGGCCTCAAGGGACCACCCGTCGTAGACCTAAGGCCCTCTATGGGAATTGATAACTACCTTATTATTTATCAATATAGCGGCAATCAAGCCAGAAAATAGTGCTCAAGGGCGCTCATTGCTCCTATCTTTTTCTGTCGTACCAAGGTCGCCAAATGGCCACAAGCCGAAGGCTTTCAAGAACTCGTACTGGTGCTGCCCCCGTAGCATCGTCGCGGTTTTTCTCGCCGGCCATGGCTTGGCAAAGCGCTTCGGGCGATCCGCGATCCAATACGCGGTCATCGCCATCAACGTGGCATTTTGCGCCAGCACATCGGGCTTAACAGCTTCAAGCGCGTCCGCGGCGGAATGGTGCGTGAATTTATATTCCGGCGAATCCTGATTCATATTTATTCCCGGCAAGCCCGCAATGATGAACGGACCTGTGTCCGTATCAAACTCCGCTTTGTCACTTACTTTGATCGGTCGAATGTTCCCTAGCGATTCCGCGAAAGGTCTGAAGTCAGCGACCAGATCGTCGCGACCGCCCATCTGAAATTCATTCACCGCGCCTTGTCCTTCATCTAGAACCAGGTCGCCCAGGTGATTGGCCATTTCCGCCTGGTGTTGCTTCACATATGCGAAAGAGCCCAGCAGGCCTTGCTCTTCACCGGTAAACAAAATGAATCGAATTGTGCAGCGCGGCCGTTGACCTGAGCGAACGATTGCGTCCGCGGCGGCCAGCACGCTGACCGAACCCGTACCATTGTCGGTCGCACCTTCCGATAAATCCCACGAGTCGAGGTGCGCACCCACCACAAGAATCTCCTCCGCACGCTCGCGTCCGCGAATTTCTCCAACCGCGTTGGCGCTTTCCACAGGCCCGGTGCTGAACGTGTTCTGTACGTTCAACCGTGCACGCACTTGTTTTCCGCTGGCCAAGTAACGCTCTAATTGACCTTGGTCTTCGGCGGTCAGCGAAAGTACGGGAATGGCAAACTCGGCTTGGAATCCAAGGATGCCCGTATGTGTAAGGTTCATCCCCTCACTTTTGCTCCCGCCCTGGCCGCCGAAAATTGCGATGGCACCGTTTGCGCCAACCTGCTTCACGAAATCGCCGAACTGCGCGAAAATCATCATCCCATCTTTATTGGGTTCGCCTTTCGTGGTTATCAGCACGATTTTCCCGGAAAATTTCGCTGGATTTTTCATTTCCTCATCGAGATTTAAAATGTTTGCGGTGACGATCTCGCCTTCTGCCCCTCCTGCGGGACTGGAACCAGTCCATCCCATGGCGTCCACATTGAGCCTGCGCTGAATCGGCATTATCAGTTGGGCTTCCGCCGTGCCCCGTGTCCACCCGCGCCACATCTGCCACTTTTCCGCATGAACATTTTCCATTCCGATGGAGCGCATTTTGCCGAGACTCCATTCAATGGCTTTCTCCGACGCTGGACTGCCGGTCACGCGTGAACCAATTTCGTCACTCAGCTCCGTCAGATATCCATATGCCTGCGAGTCCATCAGTCCTTCACCGGCAATTCTCACGAGAGCGGCTTTGGTGGCTGCTTCGTCTGTGCCCTTAGCCGCGGGACTGCCAGCCGAGAGCGTGCTGGTTGCGGCTAAAGCCATTACGATGACGAAAATGCGGATCATTAAATTTGTCCCCTTGAACTAGTCTTCAGTCATCGACTTTAACACGCTGCTCACCGCACTGAGACGTTGCTGAAGTTTACGGATTTCGAAGGTACAAAACTAAAAGAAAAATGCAGGCTTTCAAATCTTCATCTTTACCTCTCAGACCTTCCACACCTACACTGCAGATGTGTTTATAAATCGATCCTTCGTTTTTGTCCGACCACTGCGTGCGTTCGCAGCTCTGACGGTGCTGAATTTTTCTTCGCTGGCAATCGCTTTGCCCTGCCAGTCGGCGCAACAGGCTCCGCCAGTGGCCAGCAAATCGCCAACGAATCAGAGTGCGGAAAACACGGTTTCAACGCCGCAGACACCGGCGCAGATAGAGTTTCTCGAAACGCACATTCGATTTGAAGCCGACGGTTCAAGCCGCAAGGAAGTGCACGCCCGCGTGATCATCAACACCGAGTTGGGCGTCCGGCAATTCGGCCGGCTCAATTTTGAGTACGATCGCGCTTTCGAATCGGTGGAAGTTCCTCTCGCACGGATCACGCACGCAGGAGGCGGCACCGTGGACATTTTGCCCAGTGCTGTGTCCGATCAACCGAATCCTGCCGTAACAGACGCCCCGGCGTATCAGGACGTGCGCCGCAAAACCGTCCGCATTCTGGGGTTGCAGCCGACAGACAAACTGGAATATCGCGTAATTACCATCACGGCGCACGCCCCGCTCGCTCCTGATTTTTATTTATTCCACACCTTCGCCAAAGACGCCATCGTCACGCAGGAAATTTTCGAACTCGATCTGCCGGCTTCTCGTGATGTGCAAGTGCGAATCAACCCGTCCACGCCTGCCGCATATCAGGGCAAATCTGGATCCGGTACGGAAATGCGCACGACTTATCGCTGGGAGCGACGGGACACCCCGCCATCTGGAACTGAGAATCCATCGAAGCAAGTTCTATCGGTCGAGCCTGACGTGGCGCTAACCACCTTTACTTCCTGGAACCAACTGTCCGCGCGGCTGGCGGAATTTTTTGCAGCCACGAGTGAAATTGCTCCGGAAGTGGTAGCGAAATCCTCTGACTTGACCGCAACGGCGAAAACGGCTGAAGAAAAGATCGAAGCTATCTACGATTTCGTATCACTGAAAACTGCTACGCTGGACCTGCCGGTAGGATCGACCGGCTTCCGCCTACGCATTCCTGCAGAAATTCTCTCCTCCGGTTACGCCACGCCTGAAGACAAAATGGTTTTGTTCGCGGCGTTGATCCGCGCGGCAAAAATGCCTGCCATAATTGCCATGGCCGGCGCTCCGGACGCGGCCGAAACGCTGCTCCCCCGCCCTTCCATGTTCACGCACGCACTGGTGTGGACGGGAAAAGATGGACCGGGATTCTGGCTGGACCCGAGCGTCGAAGTCGCGCCATTTCGCATGGTCGTGTCT
>CAXMLS010000413.1:0-6370 GCA_964194235.1 uncultured bacterium
GATGTGTATAAGAGACAGCTATATATATAATGTTAGTTGACAACTAGGTAACACAGCGGGTAGGCTCGCCTAGCGATGGAGCTAGACGTATCCCTCCCCTGGCTCGCGCTGGCGCTCACGCCGGGATTGGCGTGCCGCTTATCCGCGCGCCTACTGCGCAAATTCGCCTCCCCTGACGGAGTTTTTCGCGCTTCGCTTGACCAGTTGGAAAGCTGCGGTCTCCCGGCGCAGGTCTCGCAGGCTGTTTTCAGAAAAGAAGCTTTTAAGCGTGCGGAAAAGGAACTAGCCGCGATCAAAAATATCGCCGGTTGTCGGCTCCTCAACTGGACGGAGCCGGAATACCCCGCAACGTTGCTGCAAATCTATGATCCTCCGGTGCTGTTTTACCTGCGCGGCGATCCGCAAATCCTCAATATGCCGAGTTTAAGCATAGTCGGAACGCGTCGACCGACGCTGTATGGCACACAAATGGCCGAGCGGCTCGGTCGTGACTTAGCCGCGCGAGGACTTGTAATTGTTAGCGGAATGGCTCGCGGCATCGATGCCATCGGGCATCAGGGTGCCATGGCGGCAAACGGCCGCGCGATCGGGGTGCTCGGAACGGGTATTGACGTTTGTTATCCGAAAGAAAACAAAAAGCTGTACGAAAAAGTTCTCGAGCGCGGCGCGATTGTGAGCGAGTTCCCTCTTGGTACGCATCCCGCGCCGGAAAATTTTCCGATTAGAAATCGCATCGTGGCGGGGATGCCCTTGGGAGCTGTGATTGTGGAGGGCGCGGAGTTTAGCGGCTCGCTGATCACTGCGCGGCTCGCAATGGAGTTTGGTAGGGAAGTTTTTGGGGTGCCTGGCAATGTGACGCAGTCGGTGAGCTTCGCGCCCAATTTGTTGATCAAGCAAGGAGCCAAGCTGGTTACCAACGCGGAAGACGTTATCGAGGAACTGCCTACTCCGGTCAGAGCCGCACTCGTTAAAGCGGAGCGGCCTGAGGCCGAGCAGCGAAATCTGCTGGCAGTGGCTTCCTTAAACGCATTGGAGAAGCAACTTTACGAGATGCTTAACGCAGATCAAATGCGCCACATCGACGACCTCGTGGAAGGCTCAAGATTGAACTCGTCTGAGGTTTTGGCTACGCTTTTCGATCTGGAGATGAAAGGCTTGGTTCGGCAAATGCCCGGAAAACAATTCAGTAAGATTATGTTGTAGCGGGATTTAGTGAACAAACTGCAGTCGCGTAACCAGTCGCCACGCGTGCAAAAAAGCACCCGTATCCTCTTTCTCAGCATCTGCATAAGGTAGCGAGAAGGACACACCCCACTGCGGTCAAGCCTTCCTGCGGAACACTACGGAGTTACAAAGGCAACATGGCTCGTTCGCTGGTTATTGTGGAATCGCCCGCTAAGGCGAAGACGATTAACAAGTATTTGGGGCGCGAATATGTCGTAAAAGCGTCCCTTGGGCACGTGCTGGACCTGCCCAAAAAGACCCTGGGTATCCTGCTGCCCGGCGGCGAGAACGGCAAAAAGAAGAAAAAACGAAAGACCAAGGCGAAGGGTAAAACCGGCGAAAAGGTTGAAGAGAAGAAGCCCGTAAAAGCTGTAGTGGTGACCTCGGAAAACATTTTTGAACCGACGCTGGAAATTATTCCCGGCAAAATTAAGGTGATCGCTGACCTGCGGAAGGCCGCCGAAGGCGCTCCCAACGTTTACTTGGCGACTGACCCTGACCGCGAGGGGGAAGCCATCTCAGCGCATCTGCTCGATACCCTCGCCACCAAGAAATCGGACCGCGCGAAATATCGCCGCGTCATGTTCAACGAAATTACGCCCAAAGCCATCAAGGCAGCTTTTGCAAAAGCAGGCGACGTAAATACCGACCTGGTAGACGCGCAGCAGGCCCGGCGCGTTCTCGACCGGCTTGTGGGATACAAAGTTTCTCCGATACTTTGGGATAAGGTTCGGCGCGGGCTTTCCGCCGGGCGCGTGCAGACCGTGGCATTGCGGCTGATCGTTGAACGCGAAATGCAGATTCGCGCGTTCGTGCCCCAGGAATACTGGAGCATTCACGCGATGCTGGATGCGGGCGAGCCGCCGCTCTTCGAAGCTAAACTTTTTAAACACAAGGGCGAAGATATCGAAGTCTCCAATCAGGAGACCGCAGACAAGATCGTTTCCGCTGTCACCGGTGCCAAGTGGGAAGTTGCGAGCGTTGCCCAGAAGGAAAAGCGCCGCAATCCGCCTCCTCCGTTTACGACTTCAAAGCTCCAGCAGGCGGCTTATAACCGGCTGCGTTACACCGCGAAGCGCACTATGTCTCTGGCACAGCGTTTGTATGAAGGCGTCGAGCTTGGCGAAGAGGGCTCTGTCGCGCTGATTACTTATATGCGCACGGATTCCGTGAACGTTTCCAGTGATGCACTGGCGCAAGTGCGCGAACTGATTCCTGAGCGCTTTGGTTCGAATTATCTTCCCGAGAAGCCCAACTACTACAAATCGAAAAAAGACGCGCAGGAGGCGCACGAAGCGGTTCGTCCGACTGACGCCATGCGCGCGCCGGAAGACGTGCGCAAGTATCTGGAAGACGATCTTTTTAAGCTGTATCAATTGATCTGGCAGCGATTCGTGGCTTCGCAAATGCTTCCCGCGATTTTCGACCAGACTACGATCGATATCACCGCCGGCGACTACACTTTTCGGGCCAACGGCTCAGTTCAGAAATTCGATGGCTATCTGCGCGTCTATCAAACGCCGGCCGCGATTGCCGACCGCGAAGACGATGAGAAGGCGGATGAAGGCGAAGGCAATGCATTGCCCCGCGTCAGTGAAGGGCAGGGTCTGCGTTTGGAGAATCTTCGCCCCGACCAGCACTTCACCGAGCCTCCACCTCGTTATAACGACGCTACGCTTGTGAAAGAGTTGGAAGAAAAAGGAATTGGCCGCCCTTCCACCTACGCTTCCATCATCTCCACACTTGTCGATCGCGAGTACGTAAAAAAAGATCAAGGCCGATTTACGCCTACCATGCTGGGTGAACGCGTCAGCGTCTTGCTGGTGCGCAGCTTCGAAGATATTTTCGACGTGACGTTTACCGCGCGGCTGGAAGAAGAGCTCGACGAAATCGAAGAAGGCAAACTTCCGTGGCGCACCGCCGTCCAGGAGTTCTGGGACAAATTTGTGATCGATCTCGATAAGGCCGGCGACGAAATGCTTTCGTACAAAGCTGGCATACCGACCGGGAAAAAGTGCGAGAAGTGCGGTGAAGGTGAACTACTGGAGCGCATCAGCCGTCATGGATTTTTCCTTGGCTGCTCGCGTTATCCAGATTGCGATTTTATCGAAGACCTTTCGCCGGAACTGGGAGAAGCGGCTCCCGGCGATGAAAACAGGACAGAGTATTGCGACAACTGCGGCAAAGAGATGGCCATTAAACGCGGCCGTTTCGGTGTGTTCCTCGCGTGCACGGGTTATCCCGATTGCAAGACGACCCGCAGGCTGGTCGAAGGCACGCGCACTGCACGTCAGCCGGATGAGCCGCTCGACGAAAAATGCACGCTCTGCGAATCGGGTCTGGTAAAAAAACATGGGCGCTTCGGGGAATTCATCGGGTGCTCGAACTATCCGAAATGCAAGTACACCCGTCCGATCACCATGGGGATTAAGTGCCCGAAATGCAATGAAGGGGAATTTGTGCGCCGAGGCAGTGCCGGCAAAGGCGGACGCGGGCGCCCAAGAGTCTTTTACGGTTGTTCACGCTATCCCGACTGCGATTTCACCACCCCGCATATGCCGATTCCTGAACCGTGCCCAAAATGCGCAGCTCCTTTCATCGTGGAGAAGCGCAGCAAGATCGGAGTCGTTCACACCTGTTTAAAGGACGGCTGCGACTGGGAAGTCCTCGCTCCGGAGGCCCAGCCATCGGTCGTTGCCGAGGAAGCCGCTGTCCACTAGAAGCCAGATACTGACCTCAAGAAGTTTCCCGCCTTTGAGTTACCGAGCCGACACCAGCGTTCGTTTACGCATCCAAATGTTTAGTATGATTTTTCAGGGAGTCTGCTCGACCCCATGAAGCAGGCCATCGAAAGTTACCTTGAGTATCTCAGCTCGGTTAAAAATTCTTCTCCGCATACCATCGCGAATTACGGGAACGATTTGTGCCAGTTCATTGAATTTCTTACTCCGCCAGGAGTACAGCTGCCCGCGCTGAACAGCATCACTCATGGGATCATTCGCGAATTTATCGCGCATTTGCACGATCAAGGATTGGAAAAGAGCTCCATCGCGCGCAAACTGGCGGCGCTGCGTTCGTTTTTCAAATACTGCGTGCGTGAAGGCAAGTTAAAGGAAAGTCCGGCGCGCCTGGTACCGACGCCAAAATTGCCGAAGCGAATTCCATCCGTACTCACCGCCGAAGAGATGAACACATTTTTAAACTACCTCGCGGAAATGGGCGGCTCGTTGCCCAATCGAAAACACGATCTGACCCGGAGGCGGCAAACTTCCGAACGGCTGTTGCCATTAACGCAAGACAAGCTGCGTGATGAAAGTCTGTTGTTGCGGCGGGACCGCGCTCTCCTCGAATTGCTATATGCAGCGGGTCTGCGCGTCAGCGAACTCACCGGTCTCGATCTCGTCGATATCGAGCAAAGAGAGCGCGTCCTGCGTGTCTGCGGCAAAGGCAATAAGGAGCGCATCGTGCCGTATGGAAGTAAGGCACAGGAGGCGCTCGACAAATACTGGCCGTTGCGGGAAACGCTTTTGCTGCAAACTTCTGGGGGTTACGTCAGCAGTAACGCGACACCGCATAGTGAAGCGGTATTTCTGAACTACGCCGGGCGCCGCCTTACGCAGCGATCCGTGGGACGCATCGTCAAGAAATACGTGCGGCTGGTGAACATGAATTGGGATTTGCATCCGCATTCATTGCGTCACGCCTTCGCAACGCATTTGCTCGCCGACGGCGCCGATTTGCGCGCCATTCAAGAACTACTGGGTCACCAGTCGCTGTCGACCACGCAAAAGTACACCCACGCTTCGATTCGCCAACTGATGGATATTTACGATAAATCGCATCCCCACGCGTAATAAACCCGATCTTCGGGTGACACCCTTTTTTGCTCCGCTTCTAGTTTCCGACTTTTCTTACGCTGCGCAGGCGGGCACTTTAAAAGAAAACGTCAGGAGGCACTGAACTTCACATTCGAAGAAATACGGACGAAGCGCATCCAAAGACTCAGCCACGAACCCCTTTGTACATTTTTGCGCGGGTACTTTTGGCGAATTTTTCCTTCCTCGATGTAGCGCTAACGGCTGCGTCGATCCAGCAATTTCCATTCATTCGAAACCTAAGTCTTTCCAGAAACGCAATTGTCCCTGATTATACTTGTAGTTACTATATTTATATAGTATACTTGCGAATGATCGTCGCACTTCAATCCAGTTTCCTCCTTCCCGTACCACCCGCCCTACCGTATCTCCTTAATATTCATCATCTTGTGAACTCTTTCGCACTCTTATTTTGTTCCGTCCTTTGTTTTCAACGCTTTGTGGACTCTTTGCTGCCAAAACACCCGGGGTGGGGCTACGTAATGGCCATAGGCGGATTCTCCGCGGGCGGCGCCCGTCCCGGCTCTCCCCCCAGCCGGGCCGCGAACTCCTGTACCCGCCTTGGGGCTCATGCACAACAATTCGCTAGGTATACAATGAACCTTCCAATCCCATTGAATTTCGTGCGTTGACGACATTGCTGCGTAACTCGTATACTCATTGTTTGTCTTTAGCCTGTGGAGGGTTGATGTACGCGGTAATCAAAACCGGGGGGAAACAATATCGTGTCGCGCCCGGCGATACCATTCGAATTGAGAGAGTTAGCGGCGATGTGGGCGAAGCAGTGACGTTCGGCTCGGTTCTGGCCGTGCACACGGAAGATAAGAAGGTCCTGTCCGGGTCGCATGCTGCTAAAGCTAAAGTTACCGGAAAGATTGTCCAGCAAGGCCGCTCGAAAAAAGTTACGGTCCTTAAGTTCAAGAAGACCAATCAGTACAAGATTTCTCGTGGTCATCGGCAGAATTACACCGCGGTGCAGGTCAGCGACATCACGCTGTAAACGCATCGACCACTGGGACTTCGGCGCAGCTGATATGAACTCTGGGTTACCACCAAATTAAGTCAGTCAGAAAAGGATTTCATCATGGCACATAAGAAAGGCGGCGGCTCCTCTACAAACGGCCGCGATTCGCACGGCCAGAGGCTAGGCGTCAAGCGTTTCGGCGGGCAACTAGTTAACGCCGGAACAATTCTCGTCCGTCAACGCGGCACCAAGCACCAGGCCGGTGTCAATGTGGGACAAGGTAAGGACGACACGCTGTTCGCGCTGG
>CAXMLS010000414.1:0-4141 GCA_964194235.1 uncultured bacterium
AGATGTGTATAAGAGACAGGTTTAAGTACGGCGGGGTGCGCGTTCAAAGTACTTGCTGGACGTAGTTTGCCGGGACCCGCTGTACAGGGCCAACGCCCTGAAACCGTTTATTGGAGGAATTTTTGATGCGCACCTGGCTGTCGAGTTTTTCTCGTTTGTTGTGTAGTCCCGCAAAAATAAGTTTATTGGCAGCGCTATCGTTTCTATCCTCTGTATCCGCTCGCGCCCAGGAAGCTGGCGGCGAAGCCAATCTGAAACTCCCCGATCTCTCGAGCGTCTCTTTTCTGGGTATCGACGGACACAAAATCCTGCTCTTCGGATTGGTTTTTTGTGTCTTCGGTCTGATCTTCGGGCTCACCATTTATACCCGACTGAAGAATCTTCCCGTTCACCGCTCCATGCGGGAAATTTCCGAGTTGATCTACGAAACTTGCAAAACCTATCTGATCACCCAGGGAAAGTTTATCCTGCTGCTGGAGATTTTTATTGCCGTCGTCATCGTTCTCTATTTCGGCGTGCTGCTGAAGTTTGAAGCTATGCGCGTCGGCATCATTCTGCTCTTCAGCCTCGTCGGTATCGCCGGCAGCTACGGCGTCGCGTGGTTCGGCATCCGCGTGAATACTTTTGCCAACTCCCGCACCGCGTTTGCCAGCCTTCGTGGCAAGCCCTATCCCATTTACCACACGCCGCTCGAAGCCGGCATGAGCATCGGCATGATGCTCATCAGCGTTGAGTTGCTGATCATGCTGTTCATTCTGCTTTTCATTCCTGGCGATTACGCCGGACCTTGTTTCATAGGCTTTGCCATTGGCGAGTCTCTTGGCGCCGCCGCCCTGCGCATCGCCGGCGGTATTTTCACCAAGATTGCCGATATCGGCTCCGACCTGATGAAAATCGTCTTCAAAATTAAAGAAGACGACGCGCGCAATCCTGGCGTCATCGCGGATTGCACCGGCGACAATGCCGGCGACTCCGTGGGACCCAGCGCCGATGGCTTCGAAACTTACGGCGTAACCGGCGTCGCGCTGATCACCTTTATTCTTCTCGGCGTGAAAAGCCCCACTGTGCAGGTGCAATTGCTCGTATGGATCTTCATCATGCGCATCGTCATGCTGATTGCCAGCGCCGCCGCCTACTTCATCAACGGCTTCATTGCCAAAGCGAAATACGGCAACGTGGACGAGATGAACTACGAAGCTCCGCTTACTTCCCTCGTGTGGATCACTTCGATCGTCTCCATCAGTTTCACTTTTCTCGTCTCCTACCTGATCATTCCGTCCCTCGGCGACGACTCCACGCAATGGTGGAAGCTTGCGACCATCATTTCCTGCGGCACCCTGGCAGGCGCCATAATTCCCGAGCTGGTGAAAGTTTTTACATCCACCGAATCGCGCCACGTTAGGGAAGTTGTCAGCTCCGCGGAAGAAGGCGGCGCGTCCCTCGGTATTCTTTCCGGCTTTGTGGCCGGAAACTTCTCCGCGTACTACATCGGCCTAGCCATGGTTGTGCTGATGTCTGTCGGCTACCTGATCAGCCAGATGGGCTTGTCCATGTTTATGATTGCCGAGCCCGTTTTCGCATTCGGGTTGGTCGCGTTCGGCTTCCTGGGTATGGGACCCGTCACCATTGCCGTCGATTCTTACGGACCAGTCACCGATAACGCGCAATCCGTTTACGAACTTTCCTTGATCGAGCAAGTTCCCGGCATTCAAGGGGAACTGAAGCGCGATTTCAATATCGACGTGAATTTCGAACGCGCCAAGGAAATGCTTGAAGCCAACGACGGCGCCGGCAACACCTTCAAAGCCACGGCCAAGCCCGTGCTGATCGGCACGGCGGTTGTGGGCGCGACCACCATGATTTTTTCCATCATCATGGCGCTTACCCACGGCCTCACCGAAAACGTCAACAAACTTTCTCTCTTGCACGCGCCTTTCGTTCTCGGCTTGATCACCGGCGGCGCCATGATTTATTGGTTCACCGGCGCATCTACGCAAGCCGTAACCACCGGCGCGTACCGCGCGGTGGAGTTCATCAAGGCGCACATCCATCTGGAAGAGGCCAAAGCCGCCAGCATTGCCGACAGCAAAAAGGTGGTCGAAATCTGCACCAAGTATGCGCAAAAAGGCATGCTGAACATATTCATCGCCGTCTTTTTCGCCACGCTCTCCTTTGCCTTCGTCGAACCGTTTTTCTTTATCGGCTATCTCTTCAGCATCGCCATCTTTGGCCTGTATCAAGCGATTTTTATGGCCAACGCCGGCGGCGCGTGGGATAACGCCAAGAAAATTGTCGAGGTTGAGCTGAAGCAAAAAGGCACGCCGCTGCACGACGCCACTGTCGTGGGCGACACCGTTGGCGACCCGTTCAAGGACACTTCTTCAGTGGCCCTGAATCCGGTCATCAAGTTCACGACCCTTTTCGGTTTGCTCGCCGTGGAGTTGGCCGTGCAATTGACCGCCACGCAGGGTGCCAACCTTACCCACATCCTAGCCGCCGCTTTCTTCGCGATTTCTTTCTTCTTCGTGTACCGTTCGTTCTACGGCATGCGCATCCGCCAGGCCAATTAAAACTAAACCCGGCATCGACGCAAATAAAACAGGCCATTCGAGCATCCCGTCGAATGGCCTGTTTTTATTATATTTGTGCGCGGCTATTCTTTACGCCCTGATCAATCCCGGAAACCGAAGCGCGTTATTATCAAAGCCCGGGAACACTGCGCTCAAATCTTTTACGCCGATATGCCTGGTGAGCGTCTCGCCTAACACATAACGAAAATCCGTGGTCAGCGCCAAATCCCGCCCATCGTTTAACTGATGATTTTCCAGCCCCGGCCACTTTCCATAAACTTTTCCGCCCTTCACTTCGCCGCCCATGACGAACATGCAGTTCGCGTGACCGTGGTCCGTGCCGCGGTTGCCGTTTTCTTTCGCGGTGCGTCCGAACTCGCTCATGGTGACCACCACGATATTTTCCATGCGCTCGCCCATGTCCTGGTCAAATGCCGCCAGCGATTGTCCGAGATCTTTCAGTAAATTGGAAAGCTGTCCCTGCACGCCGCCTTCATTCACGTGATTGTCCCAGCCGCCGCAATCCACAAATAGAACCTCGACGCCCACCTTGGCCTTCAACAACTGGCCAATTTGCTGCATGTTTTGTCCCAGCCGGCTTGTCGGATACTGCGCGCCATTTTCCGGCGGCAACTTGCTGGTGTCGATCTTGCTCAGCATGTCGATGGCCTCGAACGTTTCCGTTCCGGTGCCATGCAGCGCGTGATCCACGCTTTGCGAATACATCGCCTCGAATCCACCCTGCACTACGTTGTTCATCGCCGCCGACTGCGGCATCACTTTAAATTGTTTTAAATCCGGGAGCGCAATTGCGCCCGCGCTTCCTCGCAACATACGCGGAAGATTCGGTCCCATGGCCACGGCGCGAAAGGGCGAAGCGTTTTCTTCCGGAATGGTCTGAATGGCGCGGTCCAGCCAGCCATCGTCTGTCGCTTTGACACCCGGAGTGCCCGACTCCATAAAATCCTGCGCATCAAAATGCGAACGCGTCGGATCCGGCGAACCTGCCGCATGCACAATCGCCAATCGGTTGCTGTGAAAAAGCGGGGCCAGCGGAGCCAGGCTCGGATGCAATCCAAAATATCCGTCCAGATCGATCGCCGCCTCCGCAATCGCGCCGCGTCCCGGCTGCGGAATCGCGATGCTCGGCCGCAAGCGGTAATAATTCGGTTCGGCAAACGGCACCACAATGTTCAGTCCGTCCGCGGCTCCGCGCTGGAACAGAACCACCAACTGTTTTTTGTTCGGCATCGGCGTGGCCGCGACGGCGCGCTGCAAAAACGCCGGCATCGCGCTCAAGCCCACCATTGCCACGCCACCTTGTTTCAAAAAATATCGCCTTGAAAATCTCATCGCGTCGCTCCTTACAGAACACCTATCGCCGCTGAAATTCCGGCGCTCCCAGCACCAGCCCAGTCACCACGCCTAAATCCACTTTTTTAACCGGATCATCGAGCTTGGCCTGCAATACTTGCGGGTTATTTAATTGCTTCTCCAGAGTTTCGACCGTAGCCGGCGCTACCTGCCCGCCCAGAAATATCTGCACCGCGCGTTCGAGGGCTACCCTAGGC
>CAXMLS010000415.1:0-4065 GCA_964194235.1 uncultured bacterium
AAATTACGCGTTTCCTTGAGCTAACTGATCCACAGACGATTGGGCTGGTATTCGATACTGGACATTATGTTTTTGGAGCTGGGGAGTGCGACGCGATTGAAGGTCTCAATCAATTTCAGGATCGAGTGTGGTACGTGCATTTGAAGGATTGCCAGCCCGAAGTGGCACGCAGATCGCGCAGAGAACGTTGGGATTATTTCGAATCTTTGCGGCACGGTGTTTTCTGCGAGCTGGGACAGGGTTGCGTGAACTTTCCCGCAGTCCTCCGATGGCTCGCAGCTCACAAATACGATGGCTACATGCTCGTGGAGCAGGATATATTGCCGGGAATGGGACTGCCGAAAGAGAGCGCCCGTCGAAACCGTGATTATTTGCGATCCATCGAGCATTGTTTTGCCTGACCAGTGGAAAAGGGTCTTGCTTCATCAACCTTGAAATAGCTAAGACATCGCCAAGGGGTGCGGAATCGCCCGCGGAACAGCGGACGCCGAAGCGATTTTGTCCGGCCGTAGTGTCGAAGCCGTGTTGATCTGATCGAGGATTCGGTTTTGCGGAATACACGTACTAGTCAAGATACACAACGGCAGTTGCTCAGGACCAAAGTTAAGTTAGCGCGTGCCATGTAGCAATGGATCGATGGCATCTAGAGTAAGGATCGGATGGCACACATTTCTTATCTCGAGTGCACCAAATGTGGGGACCATCTTAGCGCGAACGAGCCGCGCACTTTGTGCCCGAAAGACGGGGGATGCCTTTACGTCCGCTATGATTTGAAACCTCTGATCGGAAAGTTTAGGGTGGAATCGTTTCCGATGCGTGGAGCGAATATGTGGCGCTATGCCGAAGTTTTGCCCGATGTCGAGCCAGTTTCGTTAGGCGAAGGTTATACGCCAATGATACAAAGTCGAAGGTATTCGACAGTGTACATAAAAGATGAAGGACTGAATCCAACCGGTTCGTTTAAGGCGCGTGGACTATGTGCGGCTGTGACAATGTGCAAGGCGTACGGTCTGAAGAAAATCGCTATTCCGTCGGCTGGAAACGCAGCGAGCGCGCTCGCAGCTTATGCTGCCGCCGCTAGAATTGAAGCTCATATTTTCATGCCTAAAGATGTTCCACTGGCCAAATCTGATCGAGTGCCAGCAATTTGGTGCCAAGATAACCCTGATTGATGGTTTGATCAGTGACTGCGCAAAGATGGTTAATGAACGAAAGAAGGCGGAAGGGTGGTTTGATGTTTCCACTCTGAAAGAGCCCTTTCGGATGGAAGGTAAGAAGACAATGGGAATGAAGTGGCAGAGCGGTTCGGTTGAAAACTGCCTGACGCGATCATTTACCCTACCGGCGGAGGGGTTGGACTAATCGGAATGTGGAAAGCATTCGACGAAATGGAAGAGCTTGGTTGGATCGGAAGTGAGCGTCCTAAGATGATTTCGGTGCAAGCTGCAGGTTGTTTTCCAATTAAAAAGGCGTGGAATGAACACGCGCCGGTAAGCACCGTCTGGGAAAATGCGCATACCATAGCGTCAGGATTACGGGTACCGAAAGCATACGGAGACTACATCATCCTCGAAATCCTGAAAGCGAGCTGCGGTACAGCCGTAGTGGCAACGAATGACGAAATGCTGCAAGCCGTAAGTGAGTGGGCTTCGACAGCAGGGATTTTTGCCGCGCCCGAAGGCGCAGCGTCGCTCGTAGCATATCAGAAGTTACTTGCATCGGAATATTTTAAGCCGGGTAATCGCGTTGTGTTATTTAACACCGGATCCGGCCTGAAATACATAGATGTGATGGCTAATTACAAAAGCACAACCCTCGAGAAACAATTAGTATAGATTTACCATCACCTCCGCGACGAAAAAACTTGGGAACAAACATTGCCGAATACCGTGGAGGGGACGGCTTGCCTGTGCAGAGTCGGGAAGTATGCTCCGCCTTCGCAGGTTCTGTCGCGACCGCCGTCTGGAATAAGGGCTTGTAGGAGTGGTCTTCCCGTCCGCAATTTTCGGCCCAGGCGAAGCCCGCAGCTTGTCGGTCATTTTAGCCGAAGAGGCCAATCGCAGGACGAAATCGCGGTCGCCGATTAACCCATTCTCCTACAAGGGCAATGTTTTATTTTAAACATGGCGTTAAGAGAATCGCGTCCGTTTCCACAATATGGTTCCACACATCACCAGAAAAGCGATTGTGACAGCGGTTAGCACGATCATCCACGGGACACTGAACGAGATGGGCTGACGCTTCGCACCGATGGCGAGCCAAACAAAAATCCCCAAGGCTATCGCCACTACGAGCCATTCCCACCGGCTGCGGGCGGGGCTTTCGCGGGACACCGGGTCATCCCCTTCCAGAATGGCTGCCACCCGGGCGGGCTGCAGGTCGTAACGATAACATTCCCTCTCAATCGCCTTTTTCCGAGAAGCCTGTTCAGATTCAGGTGCCTCCGCAAAGCTAATAGCTGCCGCACCACCGATCATTACCAAAGATCCCGCGACTATCAAACACTTCGAGCCGAGCCCCAGTCCGGCCAGTTCGCCAAAGACCAGCGCACCCCAAGCGAGACCCCACAGCTGATTGGTATTGGAAAGCGGAATCCCGCGCCCGATGCCGATGTACTTTGCGGCATATTGCTGAAATAAATCGCCCAAAACCCAGCAAAACCCGCCAAGAAACAACCAGAACATCGCAGCCCTTGCTTTAGCAAAATCGGCAAGAACGTGATGCAAGCCTCCCTGAAAGATCAAGGCTAGTGCAAAGGTAGTGCCCAACTCTCCAAACGTAAACACGGTCACGAATGACAACGGATTCATCCCGCTAATGTAGGCTTTCCGGTAGGGTATGTACATCGTGCCCCACAGTGCCCCGGCACCTATTGCGGCCAGAATGCCTGACGTGGAGCGTTGTGACGCGAGGGCTGTCTCGTGCGAAGTGGCATACGCGAGCAGGCAAGCCCCCGCGACCAACGCTGTAGTCCCTCCTAATACCTTCAACCATTGCTTGCTGCCAGCCCCGCGCAGCTCGTTGAATAGTAACCAAGCCCAAAAAAGCCCCACGAGACTATTGGTATTCCAGAGTGGAAAAGCAATCGAGAGCCCGATATTACGAATAGCAAACACGGTTAACGTATTGGCCACCGCCCACAACATTCCCGCTAAAACTGCCCAAACAATCAAATGCGGCTTTTCCTGAAAATCCCGCCATATGTATCCGTTCCCCTTCAGCAGCATGGGTATCGTCCACCGAGCCACAAATACACCAGCTACCATTCCGAGGGAAATTAGGAAGGGGGAAAAGCCCACGCTAACGAGTTTGGTTGGAGCCTCTGCAGCACCGAGCCATGCGCCCGCCCCGAGGCCACATACCACTCCGAGTCTGTGGAGTGAACACGAGGAAAGTTTGATCATGAATCCAGATTTTTCGTTCATGGGGCAATCGCAAAAACTGCCAATAGCCAGGAACCAAGAATTAGAACCACGACGGGGACCCAAAAATGCACGTCAGTGAGAATTGCTTTGAAAATAGAGTGTTTCAATAACCTCTCCTATGGTGGGGACTAACCGCTCGTATCCGTAGTGGAACGAGCACCCTCCGTGAAAAGCGCCAATTATTGATTTCTGTGCCGGCTCTTAGGTGCTGAAACTCTTCCCACCAAGGTGAGCTTCATCATTTGGCGTTCGGATTCTTCGGAAGACTCACAAGATTTGCGAAGAGCCGGAAAGCGCCCGGCACGCCTTCAGGCAATTGCCGATAAAAAGCGTATGCGTTGTAGATATAAACGCCCTTTCCATACTTGGCATACAACAAACCGCCCTTTTGCGGTTGCTGTCCTTCGTCTTGCGTTGAGAGTAGCGCTTCGTAGTGTGAATCCCAGGATTTCAGAAATTTTGAGCCGCGCTCTTCCATCCAACCTTCGAAGTCCCGCTGCGTGATCTTGTTGGGCCATAGGAAAACAGGGTTCTTGGGATTGAGAATGTCAATTTTCGAAGTTTCGTCTGTAACTTCTTCTGGATCCGAACCCATTTGGTAGGGATAAGGACCGAAGTTATGGTCAAACTCCGGCGTATT
>CAXMLS010000416.1:0-1915 GCA_964194235.1 uncultured bacterium
AGATGTGTATAAGAGACAGGTAATGGCTAATCCCAAACCGGTCCCTTCGGTGGTGTTGCCTGATTGTGTCAGGCGCACGAAAGCCTCGAAGATGCGCTGCTGCTGTTCTGGAGGAATTCCCGGGCCGCTGTCCCGTACTTCCACGCGCACCTGGTTACCTACCTCACGCGCAGCCAATTCGATACGACCGCCATCCGGAGTGAATTTGATGGCATTGCCAATTAAATTCATCAGGACTTGCTTAAATCGCATGGCATCGGCACGCACATGCACAAAAGGCTCAACCCGTTGCAGTAACGTCTGGGATTTCTTGTCCGCCAGCGGTTGCAGGGCACTGAGGACTTCAGCAAACGCCGGCGATACGTCCACATCCTCGCGGATAAGCTCCATTCGACCGGCTTCGATTTTAGAAAGGTCAAGGATGTCGCTGATCAATTTGAGCAGGTGCTTCCCGCCAGTATGGATGTGACTAACGTAGCGTTGCTGGCGATCGTTTAGCGATCCGTACCGCTCGTCAGCGAGCAGGTCGGAAAAGCCTAGAACAGCGTTCAGCGGGGTACGCAGTTCATGGCTCATCGTAGATAGGAACTGATCCTTGAACTTACTGGCGCGCTCGGCTTCTTCTTTTGCACGCACCAGGGTTTTTTCCGCCAGCTTTTGCACCGTGATATCGTGCAGAACGACAACCCCGCCGCGCCGGGTTCCATCCTCATCTTTAAGGGGACGCCCCGTAACACTTATTAATATCCCGTCGGGGCGATAAGCATTGCGGATCAACATCTCAACCGCGTCAACGCTTTCTCCTTGAATGGCAAGCGCCAATGGCACGCGGGTTGGGTCGAAAGGAGTGACGCCGTCAAGTTGATACAATCCATATCGATCTGCCCATTCAGTGGGACGAGTGTCGGTTGCGCCAAGCCCTAACAATTTTTCCGCGGATTCATTGAAAAGGATAAATTTCCCGCTTTCATCAGCGACGACCACGCCATCACCCACGCTTCCGACGACTGATTGCAAGATGTTACTTTGATGTTGTAGCTCTTCTTCTACTTCCTTGCGCGCCGTAATATCTTCGGAAATGCCCAGAAGGAATTGAGGCCGACCATACACATCCAAAAGTGGAATCTTCTTGGTATGGAGTGTGCGTATCTCTCCCGACTTGGTATGTAATTTTTCTTCGGCAATGTCCGTTAGCTGGCAGGATTCCAGAGCTTTCTGGTCGTGAGCGGTAAAGAAATCGGCTTGTTCCTTTGAGAAAAAATCGTAGTCGTTCTTCCCTATAAGTTCATCTCGGCGGCGGCCTAGCAAACGCTCGCAGGCCCGGTTCACGCGAACGAATTTCAGGTCTTTCGCATCTTTGACAAAGATCATGTCAGGAATATTTTCAACCAGGGAATCGAGAAATAGTTCCGTTCGGCGACTCTGGTTATCAGCTTGTTTTTGTGCGGTGATGTCCCGGAAAACCAGCACAACTCCAAAACTTTCCCCTGCACTCGTAATAATGGGCGCAGCGCTGTCTTCAATGTCGAACTCTCTGCCATCTTTAGAGAGCAAGACGGTGTGATCGGCGAGACCGACTATTTTCCCCTCCCGAAACACTTTCTTTACAGGATTTTCTACCGGAAGGCGTGTCTCGGCATTCACGATATTAAACACAAGATCCATGGACTTCCCGCGAGCTGCGGCCATCTTCCAACCTGTCAGGAACTCCGCAACAGGATTCAAGAAAGTCACATTGCCGTCCATGCCCGTGGCAATCACGGCGTCGCCGATAGAACCGAGAGTTGTAGAGCACCACTTTTCACTCTTCTCCAAGGCGCGCTGTGCTCGTTCACGTTCGGACAGTTCGCTGTTTAATCGTAAAAACGCTAAAGCCATTAGGGCGGTACTCAGTAGCTGTCTCTTATACACATCT
>CAXMLS010000417.1:0-3607 GCA_964194235.1 uncultured bacterium
GTGTTGCGTCGACCCATTGAGACCACCCGACTAATCGGGACTTGATGGCAAATACAGGTCAATTCGCTCAGTTTATTGGGTCGTGCATTTCCAGAGATAAAGGCACTTCAAAGTACGAATCTTTCGAGTCGGCCCTGGGTCGCAAGTACACAAAACCAACCCCACCACAGTAACGCGGTGGTCCGCTTCGGAAACGTGCGGGGAAGTTTGGCCTTTTTCTTCATTGTTGGAATTGTTTTCCGCCGGCTCGCACTCGCACTTTCCTTCAATCTGGAAGGTATATACAAGACGATATGCGGTGACTGGCTCGCTGCACTTCCGACATTCGAAGCCCGATTTTCGAGCGCTTGCCAATGCGGCCTGTCTTAGGAGTGGGTGACCGCTAACCACCATCACGGATTCAACGAGCCCATCCTGTCTAATGCCGACCATTAAAACTACGTCACCCGTAATGTGCGTTGCCCGTGCCAACGGCGGATAAACTGGCTGAAATAGACTCGTTAAGAAAACTCCGTTGCTGGCGGGGATTGCCACATTTTGTGCTAGGGACTTAGTACATGAACAGGACACTAGGGCAGCGAAAATCAGACCCAATATAGAAGTCATTGAAGTGAGTGTAAATCTGTGAGCCTGTATCTGTCGAGAAGGGTTATCGTGGTCAAACTCCCCATGCACTTCCTGGTTAACGCAAGTGCTTAGCGCCATACCCAATTTCTACCCAATTCCTCCCAGGCGGGGTACAAGTTCAGGCGCTCCCCACTTACCCCATCATTAACCGGCACGTCGAACCAGCGAGGAAAAACTTGTCTAAGGATGCTGATGCGGCGCTGCCAGGTGCCTCAGGTGAAATTTCTTATATTGGACAGGTTTCAGGCTGGCGGCCCCTTCTCGCAAGTGAAATGCGCGATCGACCGCCACATTTCGAAATGTCTGGACTAATTTCGAAGTCGGCCACGATACTTCAATTTCCGCAATTTTTGCAGCCTGTCCCACGCCAATGTGCTGGCGCAGCGGATTGCCCCCGAAACTCGACCCATAACCGACTGTCCGATAGATATGCCGCAATCGGCCATCATTTTCCACGGTAACTTTCACTCGCGTTCCGAACGCTGCCCGGTTCGACTTCACGCCTTCCAGCTCCAGTGTGACCCAGTGATTGCCGTGCCCCGGGTTTTCATACAATGAGCTGGGATAGTTGTCGCCGGCCGCAGCACCGCCCATCTTTTCGAACACGTCCTCGTCACCATCATTATCAATATCCCCGAAGGCCACGCCGTGGCCTTTTTGTAGGTGCCCGAAACCTCCTGAAGTGGTCACATCCTGGAACGCCTGGCCCTGGTTATTGCGGAACATCCTATTTGGCAGCAGCGACTCGTACGGTACATCGCCCGTGCCGAGATATACATCCAGCCAACCGTCGTTATCCAAATCACCAAAGTTCGCGCCCATCACCAGAATTGCCCGGTCCAGCTTCATCTGTTTGGTGACATCCGTGAAGGTGCCATCGTGATTGTTGTGGTACAGCCGCGCCTCTTCCGCTTTGTAGGGTAGACCCATCTGGAACGCGCCGATGTCACCCAAACCTTCGGCGTAAAAGCCAGCAACGAAGAGGTCTGGCCAGCCATCGTTGTCATAGTCGAAGAACCATGTGGCGAAACTGTGGATCGGTTCGGCCACTCCGGCTTCGGCGGTTACGTCGGTAAATTTCCAGCGATCCGGCCGCGGGTTCTGGGGATCCATCGGTCCATCATTTCGGAACAAATGGTTCGGCTTTCCTTTAACCGACACATATAAATCAGGGCGTCCGTCATTGTTGAAGTCGCCCCACGCTACGCCTTTTACAAAACCCATGTCCGCTAACCCATTCGAAAAGCCAACTTCGGTAAATGTACCGTCATGATTGTTATGGAATAGTTGCGATGGATGATTTTCACTGACGTTGGCTTCATGGCCCACATACAAGTCGAGCCAGCCGTCGCTGTCGTAATCGGCCCACGCCGCGGTCTGCGTCGGGTGCAAAGACATGAGTCCTGCTTCTTCGGTAACATCGTCAAACGTTCCGTTGCCGTTATTGCGCAGCAACGACATCGGATATTTTCCGTTCTGTCCCCACCAACCACCGCGCAGTAGCAGCACGTCCGGATGTCCATCGTTGTTGTAGTCGGTGACCACAATATTCAGACCACCCATTTCGCCCGTCAGTCCCGCCTCGCGCGTCCTGTCGCTAAAAGTGCCATCGCCATTGTTATGAAAGAAACGCAACTGGTCGCGCGGTCCGGAGGACGACACCATCAAATCGAGGAGCCCATCGCCGTCAAAGTCCTCCAGGATTACTCCGCCCGAGCGGCCGTTGATCCTCAGCCCAGCGTCGGTGGCAACATCGTAGAATCGGCCAATGTCGTATTCCGATTCGAATGTGCTGCTCGGAACTCGCCACTTCTCCGGCACATCTTCCGGATATTTGCCCAGCGTCATGGCCGCGATATTCAGCAGCCACCGCGACTTCAGATCATTCGGGTCTTTCTCCAGCGCAGCAGTCAGTTCACGAAACGCGCCTTCCGCGCCGGCTCGCGCTACGTGCACGCCTCCGCCTTTGATGGGATACAGGCAAGAATCTTGTCCGTGGTAATGAAGGCAGTTTTCCTGCTCACCTACCCGCAGGTAGGAAATCGCCAGATCGTCGCGAACTAATTTCTCAAACACCGGCGTCAGGACGATGCGCTGTTCCAGGCACATCGTGCGAATCTTTTCCAATTGCTCGACGGCCCCGGTGCTGTCGCCCGATTTCAACAGGCTTTCCGCGAGCGCTTCGCGCATCTTCAACTCGTCGCGCAAGCCAGGGTTTTTGGTGAGAGCCTCCCGTAGGTATTGGAGGCGTTCAGCATCCTTGTTAGGATCGGTTTTCCAATCCTGGTCGCGATAGATCTGTTCGAGCAGTGCCGCCATTTTCCTGGTTCCCGGGGATTGGTAAGATTGCACTTCCGCAGGGCGCGATTGGCCACTGAGAATTAACGGAAGCGCAGTTATGGCACAAAAAACCGCGAGCGCACGCAGACCATTCATAGCAGAAACAATAAACTGATCGACGCGTCTTGTCACCAAACCGGCTGAGACTTTCCCAAACAACGAAGGGCGCGAATTGCCTGAAGTCCACCTGTGGCGTAACATGACTTTCCCTTGCCTGACGCCCCGTCCATTCTCGGCCGCACGATTTCCCACTATACCGTCATTGATAAACTCGGCGGCGGCGGTATGGGCGTCGTTTACAAAGCGAAGGACACACGGCTCGGCCGCAACGTAGCGCTGAAATTTCTTCCTGACGATATTTCGCACGATCCGCAAGTGATCGAGCGGTTCCATCGCGAAGCGCGCGCCGCCTCCGCGCTGAATCATCCAAATATCTGTACGATTTACGACATCGGTGAATTCGAATCTCGCCCGTTCATCGCCATGGAGTTGCTGGAAGGCCAGACCCTGAAGCATCGCATCGGCGATAAGTCCATCGACGTGGCGGAGCTGCTCGAAATCGGCATTCAAATTGCCAACGGCCTGGACGCCGCGCACGCCAAGGGCATTGTTCACCGCGACATCAAGCCGGCGAACATTT
>CAXMLS010000418.1:0-2366 GCA_964194235.1 uncultured bacterium
GATGTGTATAAGAGACAGGGTATAGTCTCCGCATGCTTAAATCGGTTGAATGCGGAGTTTTGCGCGGGAAAGGGAGCCATGGCGGCGGATAACGGTAAATCTGAGGGCGGTTATGTAACTGCCGCTGAACCGTGCGCAGTCGTGCTTTTCGGGGCCTCGGGTGATCTTGCGAAACGCAAGGTGATTCCCGCGATGTACGATCTGGCGGTTCATAATTCGTTGGGTTCGCGATACGCCATTATAGGTTTTGCGCGCACGGCCATGACCGACGAGAATTTTCGCGATTCTCTGGGCGAAGCGGCCAAGAGCATTTCTGAAGTGGGGCCCATTGACCCGAAAAAATGGGATGAGTTCGCCGCGAATCTGCATTACTGCCAGGGTGATTACGACAATCCGGAATCTTACGTTCAACTTGCCAAGCGCCTGAAGGAACTTGAAACCGCAAAGAATGTCGGCTGCAATCGACTGTTTTATTTGTCCACGCCACCAGAGGTTTATCCGCAGATTGTAGAGCAATTGGGGAAAGCCGGGCTCGCGCGTCCATCCTCTCCGGATTCGTGGGTCAGAATTATTATTGAAAAACCATTCGGCCGTGACCTGGCTTCCGCGAAAGAGCTGAATAAAACGGTCCTCAGTGTTTTTGAAGAGAAGCAGGTTTACCGCATCGATCATTATCTTGGCAAAGATACTGTCCAGAATTTACTGGTGCTGCGGTTTGGCAACGGGATCTTTGAGCCGCTGTGGAATCGCAATTACGTGGACCACGTGCAGATAACCGCTGCCGAGACTTTAGGCGTCGAGCGTCGCGGCGGTTTTTATGAGACCACCGGAGCGCTTCGCGACATGATCCAGAGCCACGTGCTGCAGCTCACGTCACTGGTCGCGGTAGAACCACCCGCATCGTTCGACGCCACCTCCGTGCGAAACGAAAAGCTGAAAGTGCTGCAATCCATCCGCCCGTTTAACTTGGAAATGGTCGCGCAAGCGGTGGTACGCGGTCAATATTCCCCCGGTCAGGTAGGCGGCAAGTCCGCACCCGGATATCGCCAGGAGCAGGGTGTCAGTCCCACGTCCCGTACGGAAACGTTTGTTGCTGCGAAATTGCTGATCGACAATTGGCGCTGGGCCGGCGTGCCATTTTATCTGCGAACCGGCAAGAGACTTCCCAATCGCAGCACGGAGATCGTCATTGAATTTCGGCGCGCACCGCACATGGTATTCCGCGAACGCAATCTTGAGCCAAACCGGCTGGTGCTGAATATTCAGCCCGACGAAGGAATTTCCGTTTCCTTCGTGGCTAAGCGGCCCGGCACCGAAATGAGCATAGGCAACGTCACCATGAATTTCAGCTACAAGGAAGGATTTGGCGAACCGCCGCGCAGCGCCTACGCGACACTGGTCAACGATTGCGTTCGAGGCGACGCCACGCTTTTCGATCGTGGCGATAACGTGGAAGCGGCGTGGGCTTTGATCGATCCGATTCTTGATGTGTGGACTGCAGCAAAAAGCGCTACGGTGCCGAAGTATACTGCCGGCAGTTGGGGACCGCATGAGTCGGACGTACTTCTAGAACGCGACAGCCGGCGCTGGTACGATCCATCGTAAAAAACCATTCGTAAAGTTTGGCGAAGATTCGGGGGGAACTGGTGATTCTTGCTGGGGATGTCGGTGGTACGAAATGCAACCTCGCACTGTTCTCGGAGAGTAACGGTAAGCTCACGCCGGTTTTCAAGCAACGGTTCGCGAGCAAAGAATTTGCTCAGTTCGATCGCATCGTAAAGGAATTCTCCCGCCAGGCCGCTCCGCATCTCGCCGGTGAGCGCATCGACGCTGCCGGTTTCGGCGTGGCCGGACCGGTCATTAAGAATCGCGTGCGCGCCACAAATCTTCCGTGGATTGTGGACACGGAAAATCTGATCGAAAGCCTTAAAGTAAAAGAGGTCGTGATTTTAAATGACCTCGGGGCCACCGGGCACAGCATCGAACATCTTTCACCGGAAGATTTCTGCGTTCTCAATGTCGGTAAACTAGAGCACGGCGGCACCAAGGCGCTGCTCGCCGCGGGAACGGGACTTGGCCAATCAATTTTAGTTTGGAATGGAAGCCGCTATCAGGTGGTGCCTTCCGAGGGCGGCCACTCCGATTTTGCTCCGCACACCGAACTGCAAATTGAGCTGTTGCGTTTCATGCGTCGCCGCTACCCGCAGGTTAGTTGGGAACTGATTCTTTCCGGACGAGGATTCCGCACCCTTCACGAGTTTCTTGCCCCCAACGTCAAGCATCCGACCTTTGAGGATCCCGACGCCGATCCTGCGCCGGAAATTACCCGCCAGGGATTGGAACAGTCCCTGTCTCTTATACACATC
>CAXMLS010000419.1:0-3742 GCA_964194235.1 uncultured bacterium
ATGTGTATAAGAGACAGGTTTAGCACGGTGGTTGCACAACGCCGACAGCATGGCGTAACAAACTCTTGTTGCCGCAAGTCATCGAGTGGTACCATCGTTCCGGCGGTTCGCTGGCAATCATAATAAATTCCAATGCGATCGCTTACTCATCCAAGGTTGATACGGCTGGAGATTCAGCGGGGTATTTTTGCCGTGAAGTTGCTTGAGAAAGGCCAAGCGTTCCTTATTTTCGGTTGCCGAACCACTGGCGGCGGTGTCGAATTTACGCCGCACTAAATCGATTCCCACGTCGGGGGCCTGCACGCGCGATTGATCGCCGAGAAAGTCGCCGAACGCTACGGCCGCGGCAATCTTGAAGGGAGACTTCGAATCCTTACGCGCCGCCGCAATACGTACCTGCAAACTTGATAAGGCAGTTTCAACGCGTTCGCGCGTGAAATTTGGGAGCTTCGATCCTGAAACCGTTTGGCCCGCCGGAGTGGTAAGCCATTCGGGCGCTCCTTTTACGGCTTTTACGTAACCCTGCATTTCCATGATGACAATTACTTGAGCGGCCTCGGCGACGGTGATATGCAGCGATTCAGCCAAATCGCGAGTGGTCCAGGTCAGCAGTCCGCGAGTATCTTTCAGGAAGCTCATGACCGCAGCGGCCGGCACGGAAGGCATGATGGTGGTCCTGGTTTTCGCTTTGCTGGTCGCCATGTTTAATTCCTGATTACGCCAAATTAGCGGCTGAAATAAGATTCGACGATTATCGTTCACGAAAGACGGAACACGTGACGCAACATAAACCATAAATTCGCGGGGCGCTCCGCGAGACGCCGTACAAACCAGGCATACCAGTGAGTGCCGTAGGCCACCAGAACTTTTGAAGCGTAGCCATCGCGCGCGAGGCGCTGTTGTTCGGCAGCCTGAATGCCGTAGAGCATTTGTATTTCAACTTCAGCGTTGGAAAGCCCGGATGCGATTGCGCATTGCGATATTCGCCGCAGCAGGGGAACGTCATGCGTTCCGAACGCCGCACGCATACGCGGATGATCTTTTTTCACGGCAATCATTTCTTTGGCAAGCGCGAAATAATTGTCGTCAACGTCCGACTTCTTCGGGAAGGCTATCGCCGCGGGCTCATCATACGCGCCTTTCACAAGGCGAATGCTCGCGCCCAAAGGCAGAAGACTGGCGAGGTCCTCTTTGGTGCGGTAGAGGTAGGCCTGCAAGCATAGACCTACGTTAGAAAAGTCCTGAAGCGCGCGGCGATAGAGTTGCATCGTGGCACGGACGTAGCCGCTCGCTTCCATGTCGATCCAGACGAGGCGGTCCTTATCTTCAGTGGCGATAATAGTTTTTAGATTTTCGTAGCAAAGTTCCGGCGACAGGTCCAGGCCAAGCTGCGTCAACTTGACGGAGATTTCGCAATTCAGGCCAGCCTCGCGCACGCGACGCAGAACTTCGAGGTAATGTTCGGTAACATCGCGGGCTTCGGCGGAATCTTTAATGTTTTCGCCAAGGTGCGTCAGGATCGATCCAATATTGTTTTGTTGCAGCGAGCGAGCCGCGGCTAGCGCGTCACTTAGTTCCTCGCCGGGCATGAAGCGCGATACGCTGCGTCGAACAAAGTTGTATTTCGAGGCGCGGTTACGCAGCCAGGCGTTTTGCGACGCCGCCAACAAGATCGAACGCAAAGGAAACCCCTCCGTGGACACTACGTGCGAGGAAAGTTCAGCACACTTCGCCATTTCTGCCAACCCTGGTAACGCTCTGACAGATTCCCGCGTGTCTGCCCACGCACGCCGCCAGCACTGGAATCTACAACCCCCTTATAAGGTTACGGTCATGGAGTAGCCCAGGTGATGAATGGCGTGCTTTGTGCATCTAACAAGACAGGGAACAGGAGAGAAAAGAAATGAAGATGAGAAAACATTTGCAGGGGATGGCTTATTTACTGGCTGCCGTACTGACACTTTCGTCGGCAGCGGCTTCCGTACGAGCGGCCGAAGGAGTGACTACTACGGTCACTGCCGCTGGAAAGAAAAACACCCAGCCGCCAGCGGTTAAAAAGGAAGATGTGGAACTGTATCAGGGCAAGGAACGGTTGCAGGTGGCCGACTGGCGCCGCGGAGAAAATCTCTATCTGGCAGTGCTAATCGACGATTCGCTGGACCAGGGCATCGCTTCACAATGGAGCGACCTTAAGGGCTTTTTCCTGGCACAACCGGCGAGCACTTACATTTCCGTGTCCTACGGTCGAAACGGCGCGGCAACGGTTGCGCAGGATTTCACGCAGGATCATGAGCTTGCCGCCAAGGCCCTGCGGATTCCGCTTGGCGGGGTCGGCGCGTTCTCAAGTCCTTATCTTACGCTGCAAGATTTGATCAAACGGCTTCCCGGCGCAGGCGAGCGCCGCTCCATCCTGTTTATTTCCTCGGGCATCGATTACTTCCGCGGAGATTTTGGCCCGATCAGCCCAGACCTGGATACGACCATTGAACGCGCACAAAAAGCCAACGTAAATATCTGGACCTTGTACGCTCCGGATGCGGGACACTTCGCGCGCGGCTATTTCCGCGTTTCGAATGCCCAGTCGAACCTCAGCCGGCTTTCCGACGAAACCGGCGCCGAGTCGTATTATCTTGGCATCGAATCGCCGGTGACGTTCAAGCCGTACCTCGCTGAGATTTCGGATCATCTCAACAATCAGTACCTGCTAACGTTCGAAGGCAGGGGCGGTAAAAAGGGGCGCTTCGAGCGAGTGCGAGTGGCGAGCGAACTGAATGGCGTGGAATTCATGACCCCGTCCCTGGTGTTTTTGCCACCCGGCAAGTAAATCAGCGACAGAACAAAACGACGGCGTGAGCTTTGAAAAAAGCTCACGTCTTTTTTCTGTCGACGGTCTCCGTGGATCGCAAGATATTTTCGCGACGCCTAGTCGTCAGCACCGGATGACGAAGCATCACGCGTGGATTCGCGTATGACCAATTCCGGATTTGCCTGATGATGCACGATATTTCCGTCGCGCTTTTCCAGGCTGGCGTTCACACCTTCCATTACGACGTTCACGGCCAGGCTGCCCATGGCTTCGAGCGGCTGGCGCACGGTGGTCAGCGACGGGGCCGCTAAAGAGGATAACGGCACATCGTCAAATCCGATGACCGAACATTGCTCCGGTACTTTTACGCCGGCATTGGCAAGCGCGCGAATAGCGCCCAGGGCGGTGAGATCGTCAAACGCCAGCAGGGCAGTGAAGCGCTTTTTTTTGTGCAACAACTCGTCGGTAAAACGCTGGCCGTTTTCGAAACCGGAATTGGGATCGAAGGAATCAGGAAGCTGGGCGACGAGCGCCTGGTCGATTTCCAAACCGGCGGATTGCGCAAATTTCTGAATTCCGCGCCATCGTGGCGCGCTATCGATCAGCGTTTTAGGTCCACGGATAAAGGCGATTTTGCGGTGGCCCAGTTTATATAAGTGTTCAAGCGCGAGGCGCCCACCGCTTTCGTTATCGACCATGATGGAGCTCACCGTATTACCCGGCAGTTGCCAGCCGATCGTTGCGGCGGGAATATTACGCTTGCCGAGATCCGCGAGAAGATGAATGTCCACAAAGAGCCAGTTCGCCACGACGATCAAACCCTCCACGTGACGATCAAGAAGCATTTCGAGATAGCGTTCGAAGCGATTGCGTTGATTGTGGGCGTCGGCAAAAATCGGGACGTACGAACACTGATACCTGTCTCTTATACACATC
>CAXMLS010000420.1:0-4343 GCA_964194235.1 uncultured bacterium
CGGAATACTTCCGGATTGCCCGTCATCCGTCCGCAATCAAAGATTGCATTCAACATCTCTTCGAGGGGGGGGTCTCTCATTACCAGCGATACCGGCTGCGATACCCACGGATTCTGAGCTAGTCAAACTTATCATTCATTATTGATGTTGCAGTAAGACTCGCCAAGTAATCTCCCCGTGCACTTTCCATCATTGAAATCCAGGAGGAACTACTCGTGTTAAACGTAAGTTTAAGGAAAAACTTGTGCGATCTAATGGGTACAGTCTTGATTGTCTGTCTCGGGGCTTCTTATGCCGCGGCTGCTCCCGCACCAGCATCCCCGGTAGTGCAGGCTCCGTACACTCTGAAAGTGTTCGCGAAGAGTACCGACAAATACTCGCAACCCGACTCCATCACACAGTGGAGGGATCGCGTCTATGTGGGTTTCCAGAACAAAGTAGCCAAGGATGGCAGCGACGGAAAATCCAGCACCATCGTTGAATATTCTCTGGAAGGTAAAGTAAAGCGCACATTCAGCGTTCCGGGCCATAACGATGGTTTGCGCATTGTCGGGGACGACGACTTGTGGTGCCTTCAGAACGAAGACGCGAACCCCAATCTCGTGGTGATCGAACTGGAATCCGGGCGACAGACAAAGTACGCGTTTGGAACGACCGTCCACGGCGGCGGCTTTGACGACATGGTGGTGAAAGACGGCAGAGTGTTGATGACGGCATCGAATCCCACTTTAAATGGGTCGGGCATCAATCCCTTTCCCGCATTGGTGATGGCTTCGCTCCACCGCGGCATGGTGGACGTCGTACCGGTTTTGAACGGCGACTCCCAGGCGGTGGATATTCCGACGGGCGCTGATGTAACTCTTAATTTGACCGACCCAGATTCGCTTACGAGAGATCCTCGCGGCAACATCGTTCTGAACAGTCAGGCAGACGCCGAGCTAATCTTCATCAGGAGTCCATTTTCAAAGCATCCTATCGTCGGGCATCTTGGGATTACCGTCCCCGGTTTTCCCAACGCGACCCTAGATGACACGACGTTTGCGCCCAGCGCGCATTCGTTTTTGCTCTTCTCCGATGTCAAAGGCGACACTGTGTACCGGATGGATTACTCCAGGTTTGGCTTCGAGCCAGGTAGCGCCTACTCCACCTCTGACTCAGATGGCATCGTTGGTGAGTTAGATCTCGATAACGGAGTGCTCACCCCCATAGCCACGGGATTCATCAGCACTCGCGGCATGACGTTTATCTCGTTTGACGAAGATAAGTTTCACGACAACGACGAGGATTAGTTCAAGGAGCAACGGGAAAGAGCGGTGGCTAGACGGGCGGCGTTAAGGTTGCAGCTAACCTTCAACGCCGCTTCTTTCCTTAACAGCACTTTCCTTAACAGCACTTCAGATTCGCTTCATTGGATGTTTACGCCGATGTCATTCATTGTTCACATATGCGGGATACGGTGATGGGCACAACTAGATACACCAGTCACGATTTAAGAAGAAACGTGAAGCAAAAAAGCGTGAACACAAAGAAAGAGTCAGACCACAGGCGGACAGCTACACGTGGTCCAAGGGGTGCAAGTATGCGCAGATTTGTATATTCGCTTTTCCTTACAACGATATTATGCAGCGCAGTGTGGTTGTCGCCGTCTATGGCGCAAAGCAGCAAAGGCACGATAACCGGAACCGCGAAGGATTCCGCTGGCGCTGCTTTATCGAGCACGCTCATCGAAATCCAACCGTCGGGACGGAAAGTCGTTACGGACGATCAGGGGCAGTTCCGCATCACGGAGTTGCAAGTCGGTGAATATACGCTGACGGCTTCCTACGTGGGACTGGCGACGTTCAGCACGACGGTTAAGGTCGACGCAGGGCAAACAGTAACCAGCGAGCTGGTTCTGCAAGTGGCTTCCCAGAATGACCAGGTGGTCGTTACCGCGGAAAGATTGCAGGGAGAAACCGAAGCGCTCAACATCGAGCGTATGTCGGATGAAATCGTGCAGGTATTGCCTGCGAAAGTCATCAACAGCTTGCCTAACACGAACGTCGCCGACGCGGTGGGCCGGCTGCCAAGCGTTTCCCTGGAACGCGATGAGGGCGAAGGAAAATACGTGCAGATCCGGGGAACCGAGCCGCGTCTGAGCAATGTAACGATTAACGGCGTAAATGTGCCTTCGCCGGAAGGCGTAGTGCGCAATATCAAGCTGGATGCCGTCCCAGCAGATCTTGTAGAACGCATCGAAGTATTCAAAACGCTCTCAGCGAGTCAAGATGCCGATGGCATCGGTGGCACGGTCAATCTGGTGACCAAGACCGCGGGTGAACGACCGACATTCAGTTTTGGAGGCCAAGGTGGGTACACGCCGATTCAGGGCGGCCGCACGCTTGGTGGCTTTGACGGAAGCATCGGCCAGCGTTTCGGCTCCAGTAAAAAACTGGGCATTCTGCTGGGCGGTACGTGGGATCGCAACAACCGCGGTATAGATGACCTTGAGCCGACGCAAGCGCTGGGTACCGATCCCGCCAGCGGACGGAATATTGCGTTCGTTAACAGCGAGGATCTGCGCTCCTACAACTATTACCGGACTCGCTACGGCTTTGCCGCCGGCATCGATTACACGTTCAAACCTGGAACAAGCGCCTACATAAAGGGTTTGTACTCGGACTTCCATGACTACGGCGACACGATTGTTTATACCCCCAATACGGGTAACACCATCAAAGCCGTCAATGGTTCTCAGATTACTTTTGACAACCAAGCCGATTGCGACGCCATCAATGCCGTGACTCCCAAGTCGTGTAATCCAGGATCTTATGTCTACAGACATTACGTTCGCCGTCCCGATCAGCAGGTTTTCAGTATCCTGACCGGTGCGCGCCACGATCTTTCCTCTACGTTGATCGTTTACGAGTTTGCTGGTTCGCGCTCGCACAATATTGGCGGTCAGGATTTTGAAACCACGCACTTCGCCGGGCCGAACGCCGACGTGAGCGCGAATTTAAGCAATCCCTACCGTCCAAGGCTCACTCCTATTGATGGCACCAACCCGTACGACCCGACGCAATACTCCATCTTCGACACGGACCAGACCAAATATCACGCTACGCAGGTAAACTTTCAGGGCGCTGCGTCGCTCGCGCGGCGCTACACCGCGCACTCGCATTTCGGCACTTTTGAGATTGGGGTAAAGGTCCGAGATTCTCACACAACGCAGAACGAAGACGACCATTTTTACGGTTTCAATTCAGGTGCCCCGATCACCCTGTCGTCCGTGTTGGGGACTTACACGAATCCAAGTTACTACGACCATTCCTTTCAAATTGGTTCGCTGGCATACGGCCCCACTTCGAATTACAACAAGATCACTCAGTCATTTCTGGGTAATCTGGGTCAGTTTCAATTCGACCCGGGCAAAAGCGCTACTCGTTCAGCAAGCGCATTCTTTGACGCCAGCGAGCGGGTATACGCGGGTTACCTCCAGAACGCCATTTCTATTGGCAAGTTTCGTTTGCAAACTGGAGTGCGCTTTGAGGGTACGGATACAAGCTTCCTGACCAATCAATTGACCGCCAACGTGGATTCAATGGGCAATTCCTTGCCGCCCACGATCACTCCGTTGACCCAGAGCACTGGTTACGTGAGTGTTCTCCCCAGCGTGCAGGTTCAATATCTCGTTGAGAAAAATACCAATTTGCGAGCTAACTTCAGCCAAGGGATTTCAAGGCCGAACATTGGCGATCTTGTTCCCACCACCATCGTAGATCCGAATGCCAGTCCAAAGAACGTATCCACCGGCAATCCGGATCTGAAGCCAACCAAGGCCAATAACTACGACGTACTGGTTGAGCACTTCTTCCAGCCACTCGGAATTATCCAAGCTGGATTCTTCTACAAACAATTGTCGAACCCGATTTATCCTACTGCGGTCAGTCTTACATCCGGTCCGCAGGCAGGATATTTACTGACGCAATCCATTAACGGTCCGAATGCGCACATCGCTGGCTTCGAAGCCGCATGGGAGCAACGCCTTTCGCGCCTGCCGGGACTGCTTGGAGGATTCGGAGTATCCGCCAACTACAGCTATACGACCTCACGGGTTACTTTCCCTGCTAATTTCTCAAATGGGAGAAACGATCATCCAACATTGCAACGCCAGGCGCCGAACAACTGGAATATCGGCCTGACGTACGACAAGTCTCGATTTTCCGGACGGTTTGCCATCTCGCACAACGATGCCAATCTTTTCCAATATCTCTTCCAGCAGAATTCCACGCCTAACGATCCAATTTTGGGCTTGAAAGGACCGACCGGCGACGTGTATCTCTATGCCTGTCTCTTATACACAT
>CAXMLS010000421.1:0-3875 GCA_964194235.1 uncultured bacterium
TTCCGCAACTGCGCGGACGGTGTTAATTATCCTGGACGGTCGATGACGAGGGAGGGTTGGGTAGTTCGTATAGCTCGATTAGGACTTTACTGGCGGTCGGTGCGGCGGACGCATCCAACACGGACAACAAGAAAAAATTAATGCTCGAACCGCCGGCACCTGGTCGGGCTTTCGGATAAACAGGGGCAATGCCAAAACGTTCCTGCAGAATTTCCGTAGCGCGCTCGACATCCAGGCAGCGGAACTCCACTTGTTGAATGCTCTCCCCAAATTTCCCCACATAGCGCGCGATTGCCCCCTTGCCTGTGGGTTCTTTCGTCGTCAGCACATCGAGGTGGACGCCGTTCGCGAAGTGAAGCTCGAATTCTTCCGCATCCTGATCGGGAGGAACCAGCGCGAGCTTCGGTTCGAAGTTCGCGGCGCGGATGCGCGCGAATGTTTCGCGGTGCACGGCGACACCTACATTCACCTGGGGATTCGGGCTCAACAGCAAAATTGCCAGTTCTGCGTCGTGCCACCAATTCAACACCGCACGATCGGCAAGAGTCCGCCCGCGCCGGTAAATTTCTGAAGCCGCTGCGCTTCGCGTGATTGTGTCTGCAGCCGAAAGGCTGGCGATCGCGGATGGAAGATCATCCGGCTTCGTGACTAGCTGAGACGGCTTAGTGGCAGTTAGATTGTTTCCGCCCGATGAGCTTTGCTCTAACGGTGGTGACGGTGCACGCGACATTAGAGAAGCAACCAGGGCGACGAGCAATATGCCTGCCACTACCTCCAGGGAGATATGGACGGGAACATGCAGCCACGGGTCGGCAATCATTTTTCCGCCAATGAACACCAAGACGGCCGCAAGTCCCGCGGTCAAATAATGCAGGCGGCCCAACACCCCGGCCAACATGAAATACAACGCGCGCAAACCCAGAATAGCGAACACGTTAGAGGTGTAGACGATGAAGGCATCGTGCGTGATACCGAAAATTGCGGGTATGGAATCGACCGCCAGGGTGACGTCGGTGATTTCCACAACGAGCAACACCAGAAAGAGCGGCGTGGCGAACCACTTTCCGTTAGAGCTCAAAAAAAACTTTTCGCCATGATACCCGCGTGTGACGCGCACATGCCTGCTGGTGAACTGGAAAATTTTATTCTGTTCCGGATGTGTTTCGGCCGCTCGCGCGAAGAGCATATGGATGCCGGCATACACGAGGAACGCGCCGAAAAGATACATGACCCAGGAGAAACGCTGGATCAATGCCGCGCCGAGTGCGATCATCACGCCGCGCATCACCAGAGCGCCCAACACGCCCCACGCCAGCAAGCGGTGCTGTACGCGCTCGTCCACGGAAAAAGCGCGGAATATCACCAGGAACAAAAATAGATTGTCGATGCTGAGAGCTTTTTCGATCAGATAGCCGGTGAAGAATTCCAAAGCCGGCTGCCGGCCGAGAAACCAGAACACTCCTACGCCGAAGAACAACGACAGGCTCACCCACAACGCGCTCCACAGAGCGGATTCGCGCACGGTGATTTTACGCGGCCTGCGATGAAACACGCCCAGATCGAGAGCCACGGCGATCAGGACAAAAACGTTAAAGATAATCCAGCGCGGGAGAGTACCCATGATTAGAAGAATGAGGTTCAGGGCGCGGATGGTGCGCGCGCGTCGGTGGCGTTGAGATTGGTCAACTCAATCCGTGTGGTCTGGCCCGATTTTATGGCGACGGGCACGTCCCAGCGAAGCCGGGTGTCGCCAGCGTCGGCATCCAGATTCAGAGAGCTAAGCCAGTAGCTTCCCGGCGGGAGACCCGAGATACCAGCTTGGCCGTCCAAATCGGTATCCGCTTTGCCGACCAGGTATTTTGTCTGCGCGACGTCCGGCGCCAGGTGCTGCACGTGTTTCTTGTGGTCACTCTCCAGCTTCGCCCATTTGCGCTGGGGATTCACGGCGTCCAGTTCGAGTTCCATCCCACTCATTGTTTCGGGACGCGCGCGGATAAATTTCTTCAATGCGGTGAAATATTCCTCTTTTTGCTTGGCGTATTTCTCAGGGTGATCGGTTTTGTCCGCGTCGTTGTATTTCGGCTTGGGGATGCCATTGGTTACGCCGCCGCTGTTGGAATGCTGGTAGGCGAGCAGAAATTCAGGGACGTGAATAATGTCATCCGCAGTCAGCAACTTATCCAGGCCGGGCATAGTCAAATCGAGAACGTCGTGCGATTTGAGCCACTCTTTTAATTCGGGGGAGATTTTTAAATCATCGATGAATTGATTGCGCGGCGGTACAACATCGCCGGATTCGACCTCTTGGAAGATGGAAGAGTAACTCTTGCTTAGGACATAAAAAGTGAACTGGCGGACGGGCTCGGGGCGGGCAGCGGTTGGGGTGATTCGTACTGAGAACCGCAACGCGCCTGTCTCCGATGCTGTTTGCGCCAAAGGTGTGCCGGGATGAATGGTCGCGGCGAGCAGAATGGCCGGCACGGCAAATGAAATTCTTCGCATGGGAAAATCGTAACAGATTGGCGGCAGGGTGTGCAGCGAACCTCAAGGATGTTATCTGATGGAGATCGGGTGTTCGCGACGAAGGATGTTCGAGTGCGATTAGTAGAGGTGGAAAGTGACTTCAATTTGCACGCGGCAATTGATGGCTTTGCCGTTGGGGCCGAGAGCGGCCCGCATTTTCCAATTGCGCACTTGCGATAAGGCTTTTTCTTCGAGGCCCAGCCCGGGACCCTTAATCACCACCGGATTCACCACTCGTCCGTCGACCGTCACCGTTACGTCGAGCAAAACCGTGCCCTGGTATTTCGCTTTGCGGGCTTCATCGGAATATTCCGGCTGAGGACAATAAATACATTGCGGGGTGCCCACGCCATTTACGCCAGCGCGAAAATCTCCGCCGCCGGTGCCGCCCGTGTTACCGGGACCCAGGCCAGCGCCTGCCCCACTGCCAATGCCGCCACTTGTGCCGGTGCCAATGCCGCCGCCACCGCCGGGACCGCCTGACATGGTGACGGCCGGAGCCATGGGATCACCCATATTGGTAAGCGGAGGATTCGCCACTTTGAGGTCAGGAGGACCGAGAAGGGAAGGGTCCATGGGCAACTTTGGCGCGGGATTCTTCAGTACTGCTTCTGGCGGAGTGAACTGCGTCCACTCGAATTTCGGAGCGCGGCCTTTGGTTGGAGGTGTGATGGAGCGATCACCGCCGCCACCGCCGCCACCGGCTTTCGTCGTGCCTGCGGGCAATTTCGAAACGTACGGCGAGATGTCCAGCGGCGTCACGTCGACTTTATTCTTCGCTTCCGTGGAAGGCGGCAAGATATGCGTGAACAAAGGAATGACAAGCAATGCGATAAGCGCGCCGTGCAGGCCGATGGAAATTACCTGCGTCCAGCCGAAATTCTCGTCCTTGGACCAAATCTCTTTCACCTTGACGGGCTTGCTGGTCCATTGCACGGGAGCTTGCTTGGCGGGGAAAAACAACTCTTTCAACCGGTCGCCAAATCCCCCGAAGCCCGCGCCCCACGCTACTTCGAGACGACTGTTCGCGGGGCCTTTCGGCACCGGGCCGGAGCTAAAATAAGTTTTCAGATTTTCAGAAAATCCGCCGCCGTAGGATTCCGGCATCAACGGGGAATGAACATCGCCGCGAAGTTTTACAGGACGTTCAGTCAGGAATTGTTTGAGATTGGACCAGAAACCATCGGTAACAAACCGACTGGGGGTACCAAATTTTGGAATTGTAGATACAGAAACCGAGGGCGCAGGCGCAGAAGTTTCCGCCTGGTTGGTGGACCTTATCGGCTGAGTCGGCAAAAGACTGATAATTTTACCCGGCACCGTCTTCCCTTCGATTAGACGCAGCTATTTAC
>CAXMLS010000422.1:0-2272 GCA_964194235.1 uncultured bacterium
GAATTTAGCCTTTGCGAATCCTGCCAGTCGCCTTCGAACGCGCGGCGTTGAAATCGGGAAACGTAAACGACTTAGAAATGTGGTGTTCGTTGACGACCTTCCATCCGGACACTTGCTTCGCCAGGTCTTGCAGTTCTTTACCTTTCAGAGGCGGAACGCCGCCACGGCATGGCACACAGGACTTGGTGGCAAGGTCGGTCATATCATCATCCCATCCACGAGCAAATGATTTCGCTGTTAGGCTAACACTCTAGGCAAAGCTGTACTGGAACACAACCGAACTTCTAGGGCCGGTTACAAGCGCGACAAGTCCCAACTGTAGGTTTTGCCAGGGGCTCACCCAGGGTCTACCGGACATGACATGGCGCGAGTACCATGAACTTACAAAACACAGTGTCGAATCGCTGCGGCGAACTCAGCACTATCTCGATTGGGTCAACATGCCCAATCCGTTTCGCCACTATGAAGGTGTGCCTGTGCTCGATTTACCCGCCGATCCCCCGGCTTCTGAGATCCCAGCCCTTGAGGTGCTCGTAGGCAAAATCGGAACAACGCTGGCCAAAGATGGTCCGGCATTCCTATCGCAGTTATTGTTCTACTCGGCCTCGATCAGTGCGTCCAAACGAGTGCCGTCAACCGGATCAACCTACGCACTCCGGGTAAATCCTTCTTCCGGGAATCTCCACCCGACCGAATTTCACTTCTGTTCGCGAGGGCTCGTGGAGTGGCCCGACGGGCTTTATCATTATCGCCCTTCCTCCCACATGGCCGAGCAGCGCGCCCTTGGAGATTTTGGCAGGAAACTGATCAGCTCCGATGACCCGCTCGTCTTTGTTCTGACCAGCATTGCTTGGCGCGAAGCGTGGAAGTACAAGGATCGCGCCTATCGCTATTGCTTGCACGATATCGGACACGCGTGGCAGGCGCTCGCGCTTGCTGCTGGCGCAATGGGGTGCGAAAGCTTTGCTGTTGGCCAATTCGAAGATGACAAAATTGCGGAGAGCTGCCTCCTGTATAAAGATGAATGGCCCTTGTTAATCGTGCAGCTTAATGGATCCTCCATTCCCCAAAAACTGCCGGGCCCAGGCGAACCGCATTTGCTTGGAGGTCAGCCCAACCGGCTTTCGGAGAAGCAATTCGCTTATCCATCGATTGAGAAAATCCATGCGAGCACGAAACTTGTCGTGGAGCCCACCTCACCTGACGTTGGGTGGCAACCAGGGGGGCGCGGGGAAAACGTTTTGCCACTGCCCGTTTCCTCAAATCGTACTTTTGGTGAAGTGGTGCGTACCCGGCGTTCTGCTCTCGACTTCCGCGGTGGGACCGAGTCTATCCCACTAGCACAACTGGCAACTCTACTGGCGAGTACACGAGAACCACTCTCCGCCGACTTCGCCGCACGACCTTTGGTTCAGTTGTATCTCTACGTCCATCGCGTCGATGGCTTGGCGCCGGGAGTTTATCGCTACTGGCCGGAACACGGGGAATTGGAACTGATTAAAGCTGGAGATCAGCGTGTTGCTGCCGCAGCGCTCAGTCTCGGCCAAAACCTCGCAGGGAATGCCTGCGTTGCATTTTCCATGATCGGTGATTTCGAGAGCGCCACACGCACCTTTGGCGAACGTGGCTATCGCTACGCGCATTTCGAGGCAGGTGCACTTGGTCAACGGATGTATCTCGCGGCTGAGGCTCTTGGACTTCGAGCAACCGGTATCGGAGCGTTCTTTGATGACGAAGTGCACCGGTACCTGGGCCTGGGCCCCGAGCAGGGACAAGTCGTCTACCATTTCGCGATCGGTTACCGGGTTCGTGATCCGCGCTTGGAGGCTTGATCACTCATGGTCGGCATCCTTGTTCACGGAAACAACCATTACATCCTCTCTGGGCCAGTGCCCGACGATGCTACTGCCGTGGCCTTGGCTCGGCACTGGTCCATCATTCAAATCGGAGAGGCAAAGTCCCCAATTTGGGGCCAATGGCAGATTCGATCAAAGGAATTTCGCGAGAATCTGGAATGGGCAGTGATCGTGCCAGGGGATCATGATGTTTCTCCGGGAGTCGCGGAATTGCTGGCAGAACTCAACTCGCGTGGCGTGCAGATACGAAGGTGCGCAAACGGTTGTTGGTAGGGTGCTTCCGAATCGGGGCATGACAGTAAGCCAGCTAAGCTCCCAAGTCCTTCCATGAGAAAGCCGGTTCGTGTCAAGCACGGTTTTGCTTTTATTTTTCCTTAAGAGAGTTTTCTCTCTTTCAGCCAAGCCGCCCCTGTCGC
>CAXMLS010000423.1:0-4338 GCA_964194235.1 uncultured bacterium
GATGTGTATAAGAGACAGTTTCTAGACTGTAAGATCGATTGCGCAGCGCCCAGGTCAGAGTTCGCAGATCTAGAAACCGAGCTTCTCTTGGCCATTCTTCACGGTTCCAGATACTGCCGAGCTTGACGAAGGCCATTTTGCTATTCAGAGAAGTGATTACAATTCGAGGTTTCTCAGGCTCTATCTCTATCTCGCCAGTCTTTTTGCTCGTGCGGGAAGTCAAAAGCAACGACCAGCCATCCTTCTTCGCGTTCGTAAACTTCACCGCCAGTCGTGATAAATCAAAAGGCAAATTGAAGCCGACTATGAGATCGCCGTTTCGCACTGCCCTCCAAAAAACATGGCTGATAAAATGCGCTCGGTCGATTAACTTCAACTTAATTTGAACCACGAAGCGCTCGGTGGCCGGAACATTTACCGGATTGTTCACATATCGTTCGAGAACTTTACGCTCCACTCGCCCCAGCACATCCGAATGAAACAACCCCTCGTCAATGCACGCATAACCGCTGTAGCCGAGCCGATAACGGCGGAAGCAGCCGAAGTTTAATTTTTGAGTGGGGTCTAACGTAGTTTCAGTGTCAAATATTAATGCGTACTCAGGCCATTTCGCTGGCGCTCTGCGAAGACGCTGACGCTTTGAGGGAAGGGGCGCGTGAGCGCGCACGTAAATGTCATGACGTTCCTGCACGCCTGTTGCCCCGGTTAGTTCTCAGCTGTTGCAATAGCTGGTGCATCATGTCTTGGATCACGCACACCAATATAGTGATTGCCTTTAAGACACGCATCAATCGTTCAACGGGATTAGCTGTGTACTCCAGGTCAATACCCGCATTTTCGATTAACAGGTGGCATTGTTTGTGATGAGAGCGGCATAGTGGGACGGTCACCCAAGCCAAATGGTTTCGCCCTCCAATGTGGTGACGTTCAATATCCTTTGCGCTGCCACAAATAGCGCAAACGGGCTTACGTCTTGCTCCGGAGTTCAAAACGCCCGCCCAACCGCGAAATAGAGAGAATCAAAATCCAGCTGCCCTGCTTCTTCGAGTTGGATGAGAAGGTTTAGGTCGGTAACAAGTGCATACCCACTGACTGTTTGACCTTGAAATTGACGTAATTCCTCTTCGGCGCCATCTTCCCCAGCACGAAATTTCCTCAGTGCAATCTCATAGCGTGCCAGAAGTTGCCTTTCGCGTAAGCCACGCACACTGTCAAAAATGGGGCCCTGAGAGGTGAGAATTCTCATCCGGGCGGCTAGAGTGTCCGACTTGCTAGCCTTCCACGGTTTGCCGGGACCGCTACGATGTACGGCGCTACCGACATGACGAAGAAATGTATTCGGCTTGATATGCTCCAGCCGAGTAGCTTTTGCTAGCGAAAGATTTTCTCGCCGCATACGTCCTAGCGCGGCCAGCGCTTTCTGGTGAGCCAACGTTTGGCGTGGGTTTTTTAGGGCTGAATAACGAGGAAGCCGCTTCTTTACTGTACGGCGTTTGGTGTTTGCCTTGCGTTTAAATGGGACGCGAGCCAAACGATCCGTATTCTTTTTTCCTTGCGGGCTGACTTTGCCCACATTCGCTTTTTTCGGCCCACGCTTTTTGGTTGTTCCGGTTGCACGAAACGAATAGCCATGAGGACGCGGTTTGTTTTTGCTTCTCGCAGTCCGTTTACTGTTTGTCTTGCGAGCGGAACGAACGTTTTTCTTTTTTCGCGAAGGATTTGGCTTGCGAGATTTGCGTTTCATCGGGTTACCCACCCTGCTTTGACAGCCCGCAGAATAGACCCTGTTTTTAATATGTACCTAAGCGTAATAGAGGTAACTATTTAAATATATACGGCAATAGGCGTCAGGACTATAAACGTTATGTGGCAATGAGCGTGAGGACTGCTGATTTATGCGGCGGACAAAATCGATAATTGGCTTTACAGGGTTTTCACAGAAACGTGTTCCTCAGTCGAAAGGCCGACCTAGCGGTTTAAGCGATCCTCAGCTTCAAATCCGAAGACATCAGTTAGTACAGATTTTTGAAAGTAGATGGGGCGATATCGGTTGGGAACTTCACAAGTGCAAAGAGACCGACGAGCTTATTGGCGTTTTTAAGCCTATCGCCACACCCGGAAGCTGGCTTCAAGACATACTCATCGTATTTTATCGCCCATCCTCTGAATCAGGGTCTGGTGCCACACTGCGTAAGCTTCGCGCTGAACAGCGTGCTCTCGCCGAGCCTATTCGCGCCGCAGACGAGTTGAACCGCCGGGCCGGGAAACGCCTGCTGCAAATTAATGAACTTGTAAAGAAGGGGCCGGAGTGTAGCCCGCAAATTAAGCAGATACAAAAAAGGCGATTGGAGGAGTCCGAGAAAGCCGCGCAAGAATGCCAGATTTTGTTAGACAAGGCGCGCGATTTGGAGACGCGAGTGCGAAGCGTTGAATCGAGTTTCGCACGTCAGGAACTGTTTCGGTTCCTCAGGAGCAAACGATACTCGCTAACACCGGTAAATCTCGCGAATGCCGCAGCGGGGCTTCCTCACATGGGTTGGCGTCAGTCCATGCGTCGGTGCATGGCAGTCCCGTATAAGATTGCGGACGGATCGCGGTATCAAATCTTTAAGACAATCCGCTACCTGACAACAAGCGCACTCAATCAGACCGAATACACGTTGGTCACAAGCTTCCAGAACGGTATTCCTAACCTTCCGAACCGGTATCAGCTACCGAAGGCCGAATTAGCTGCAAAGTGGTTGTTTTTAGAACATGCAGTTCAACAGGCTGACCGAATCAAACCAGATTTGAAAGCGCTCCCGTTCGAAATCACAAAGCGCTATTTCAAACGGGCCGATTCTGCGACGGACGAGGATAGACTTTTGGCCGAGCAAGCCGAGCTGACGTTATCAAAGCAGCGCTAATCAGTCGCTCTTGCTCGCACTGACAGTTCCAAAGTTATACATTAGTTAGTTTATTACATTGATAAATTGGAGGTGTTGGTTTACGTCTTTTAACTCGGCTGAGATTCCCCCTAAATGCGGTAAACTTGACCGTAAAGTCCCCAGTTACAATATGTTAGACCAATCATTCGACTCGTGCGGGGAGACCCATGTCTTCAGAACTTCAGGTGCCACCAGAACCAATCCTTCCGCGAAATGGCGTCATTACTATCTTCGGCTATGGAGCTTCGATCTCCGTAGATCGGGGACATCTCGTGTTGAACGACAGGGTTGGTCCGAATCGAAGGCACGGAAGATTTCCCAAAATTGGTCACGGAATTAAGCGAGTAGTCGCTATCGGTTCTGAGGGTTCGGTGTCGCTTGCCGCACTACGTTGGCTATCAGATCAGAACGCATCATTCGTTATGTTGGAACGAGATGGCGCTGTTCTAGCGACGACGGGTCCGGTATCGCCATCCGATGTGCGTTTGCGACGAGCTCAAGCACTCGCACATCAATCAGACCTCGCACTTCGAGTAGCGCGTGAACTAATCGCCCAAAAACTGTACGGCCAAGCCCATGTTATTGAAAACCATTTTCAAAATCCGATAGGAGCAGAAAGCATCCGTGAAGTTCGTACGAAGCTTTCAAGCGCTCAGTCAAGCGACCAGATTAGATTGCTCGAATCTCGCGGAGCCCACATCTATTGGAGTGCTTGGCACAAGCTACCCGTAACGTTTCCACGAAATGACTTATCGCGAGTTCCTATTCACTGGCAAACATTTGGGAGTCGGATGTCGCCACTAACCACGTCACCTCGACTTGCCGTGAATCCAGCGAACGCAATGCTCAACTATCTTTACGCTGTCTTGGAATCCGAAGCCCGTTTGGCGTTGGCTTCGTTAGGTCTCGACCCTGGCTTGGGAGTCTTGCACAACGATTTGCGCTCCCGAGACAGCCTCGCCTGTGATCTTATGGAGCCGGTTCGCCCACAAGTTGATGCGTACCTTTTGGATTGGCTGAATCGTGGACCATTGCGGCGCGATTGGTTTTTCGAGCAACGCGACGGTAATTGTCGGTTGATGGCGCGGCTTGCCGAAAAGCTCTCGCAGTCCGCGCCTATTTGGAGACGTGCGGTTGCACCATTTGCCGAAGGTATAGCTCGTTCGATTTGGACTGCAAATACAAATCGACGGCGGCCTGAAATTCTTTCAACTCCGCTCACGCAGAGCCGCAAGCGTGAATCGCGTGGTTCCTTTTTGGAAGTGCCACAGAAACCGGCAAGGGTTCAAGCAAACGTCTGCCGTATCTGTGGAACAAACATTAAAGGTGCCTACAAATATTGTGGGGCGTGCGCTACCACAATCCGCAGGGAGAATGTACAAAAGGCATCGATATTGGGTCGACTCGCGAC
>CAXMLS010000424.1:0-1648 GCA_964194235.1 uncultured bacterium
AAAAACCGTTGGGGACATGCACCTGCCCAGTTCCATCCGCGTCGAATATGGCGGCATCTATCAGGAGCAGCAAAAATCGTTTCACGATTTGCTCATGGTTTTGTTTTTAGCTCTTTTACTTTTATTTGTCGTTCTACTTTTTGAATTTCGCACCTTCTCAGCGCCCATCGCCATTCTGGCTTCTGCACTCTTGTCCACCTTTGGCGGATTTGTGGCGCTGCTCGCGACGCGCACCACCTTCAACGTGGCGTCGTTTATGGGCATGATCATGGTCATCGGCATCGTCGCAAAAAACGGTATCTTGCTGCTGGACGCGGAACATCATTTCCGCGACCTCGGTTTGTCCGCGAAGGATGCCATGATCCAGTCCGGGCGCCGACGGCTCCGGCCTATCGTGATGACCGCGCTGGCCACCATTGCCGGAATGTTGCCGCTGGCTTTCGCTATCGGTGCCGGGTCGCAGATGTTGCAGCCTTTGGCCATCGCGGTCGTCGGCGGTCTGTTGAGCTCCATGGTGCTGTCGCTCGTCTTCACACCCGCAATCAATTATTACCTGCAGCCCCGGGTCGCAAGCGAAACTGCAACTAGCACCGCCGCCTGAGGTCATTTCGCGGATAACGGATCAGCTGCAGTAAGAAACTTAAGCGACAAATGAAAATCGTCGATATCCGCGAAATTGTAGTTCCCATAAAATCCAACATCGCGAACGCTTATATCGATTTCAGTCAGATGACCGTCAGCGTGGTCGCGCTGATGACAGATGTCGTACGCGACGGCAAACCGGTGGTTGGGTTTGGCTTCAACTCAAATGGGCGGTATGCCCCGAGCGGTCTTCTACGTGAACGTTTTATTCCACGCCTCAAATTCGCTAAGCCCGAAAGCACCCTGGATAGCACCGGCGAAAACTTTGACCCTTTTCGGATTTGGAATGTCGTCATGCGCAATGAAAAGCCCGGCGGGCACGGTGAACGGTCGGTCGCGGTGGGTGTGCTGGACATGGCGGCGTGGGATGCCGTAGCGAAAATCGCGGGAGTCCCTCTTTTTCGTTTACTGGCGGACCGTTTCCGAAACGGTATCTTCGATCCGCAGGTTTTTGTGTATGCCGCCGGCGGTTACTATTACCCCGATAAAGATCTATCAGCGCTTCAAGACGAGATGCAGAGCTATCTGGCTCTCGGCTATTCCGTTGTAAAGATGAAGATTGGAGGCGTTGCGCTGGCGGAAGATTTGCGGCGCATTGAAGCAGTCCTCAAGATTCTGAAGACTTCGGATCAGCTGGCGGTGGACGCGAATGGCAGATTCGATTTAGACACCGCGATTTCCTATGCGCGCGCACTCGCTCCGTATCAGTTGCGGTGGTTTGAAGAAGCAGGCGACCCGCTGGATTACGAATTGCAAGCAAAGCTCTCGCATCACATCCGGCTGCGATGGCTACCGGAGAAAATATTTTCTCGCTGCAGGATGCGCGGAATTTGATTCGGTACGGCGGCTTGCGTCCGGATCGCGACATCCTGCAATTCGACTGCGCTCTCAGCTACGGACTGGTTGAATACTTGCGAATCCTAGACATGCTGCGGCAGTACGGCTGGTCGCCGGCACGCTGTATTCCGCACGGTGGCCATCAAATGTCTCTGAACCTAGCGGCGGG
>CAXMLS010000425.1:0-3413 GCA_964194235.1 uncultured bacterium
TATTCTTAGTGAGAATTCCGGGCTAGGCTTTGAAAAACGTGTAATTCGTATTCGCCGCACGTTGGACGCGGCAACGCGAAAAATGCACGCACCAAAGTCACGGTCTAGTTCCGCTGACTTGTCGATGCCCGAAGTACTTGCGAAGAGGCTGCAAACGTTCTTTGCGAAGAATTGGCGTGAGAACGAAGCAGACTTGTTCTTTTCCAAGAAGGCAGGGAAGCCGATGGTGCGGAACAAAGTAGCGCTGAAGCTCCAAGACACGCTCAAGGTTTTGGGGATTGAACGCGCTGCGCTTCATGCGTTTCGGCACATGGCAGCAAGTGAAACGATTGAGGACGGCGTAGCACCATCAGTGGTACAGCGACAAATGCGTCACAGCGATTCGCGTATAACCTTGCAGAAGTACGCGCACGTGATTGGTGACGCGCAGCGGCGTGCGGTGAACTCGCTTGCAGGCCGTGTTTTGGAGCTAACCCGCTGAATTGGAGCTAATTTCGTCGTAACGTTCTGAAAAGAAAACGAATTTGGTAGGGGCGGTGGGGATCGAACTTGGTGGCATTGAAAACGCGTAAGTTATTGATTCTGCGAAAAAGCAAAGCGGAGAAAAACCGCAAAAACGCTTAACCGAGGTACACGCGGGGTACACGAAATAGTTTCAAAGAACTCCGCACTTTCGGAGGCGAGAATCCGCCGATTTTTTCGCCGATATCACTACACAGTGTTTTGGTTCGCATCCACATGGGGCGTTGCAAGATCATCTGTTTGATTCCCTCCTCTCTCGGATAAGATCGTCCCGTGAAGATATGGCAATCGATAGCCACACGCCTGGTCAAGACGATATTCAGATGCGCCTGAAAGCGGCGCAACAGGAATGTCAACGGCTTCGCGAAGAGAATGAGCGTCTCCGGGCCCTGCTCGGGATTGATCCTTCGCTCTCTAGCAAACCCGTTTCCCAAGCAATCTCGCTCACGAAGCTTTCCTCCATCGCCACAAACGAAGTCTACACGCCAGAAAAAAAGATCGCCCTATTTCGAAATCTGTTTCATGGGCGCGAAGACGTTTTCGCCCTTCGGTGGGAAGGAATGGGCGGCAAGTCTGGCTATTCCCCAGCAGGCAGCGTGGACTGGCGTGCCATCCATGCTGCGAAACCGGAAGATCGAAAGAAAGTCGGACGCAAGACGCGGATACTCCAACCATTGACGGATGATGTGATTCGGAATCATCTCACTGGAAAGCAAACGATCGGTATTTATCCACTTCTGCCAGACGAAACTTGCTGGTTCCTTGCGGTGGATTTCGACAAAAAATCATGGATAGCAGATGTGGCAGCGTTCGTCGCAACATGCCGGCGATTTCATGTTCCAGGAGTTGTCGAGCGCTCCCGGTCGGGAGATGGCGCGCACGTCTGGATATTCTTTGACCGTCCTGTATCCGCAGTGGATGCGAGAAAGCTTGGATCTGCTTTGCTGACATGCACCATGGAAAAGAGGCATGAAATCGGCCTCGATTCATACGACCGACTTTTCCCCAGCCAGGACACCATGCCCAAAGGTGGCTTCGGAAACTTGATTGCTTTGCCGTTACAGAAACGTCCCAGAGAACAAGGCAATAGCGTATTCTTGGATGAACTGCTTCAAACCCATGCTGATCAGTGGAGATTTTTGGAGTCAATCCAAAGAATCCGGACCGATCAGCTCGCCAGCATGATTCATGAGATTGCCCCTGAGGGAAATCCAATCGGAGTGCATCTTAGTATACCTGATGGAGACGAGGGCGAAGCTCCTTGGCATTGGCGTCCTTCCCGGAACCGGAGGGAAAGACAAATCACAGGTCCGCTGCCATCGATTGTTCGTATGGTGGTGAGCAATCTTGTCTATATCGAGAAGAAAGACCTGCCGTCCGCCATGGCAGATCGTTTGATTCGCGTGGCTGCTTTCCAGAACCCTGAATTTTACAAAGCTCAAGCGATGCGGCTTTCGACCTACGGTAAGCCGCGCGTCATATCCTGCAGCGAGGTCTTCCCGGAGCACATTGGCCTTCCAAGGGGATGCATGGAAGAGGTGGTCCGGGTTTTTAAGTCGCATTCGGTAAAGGTGGAAATCCAGGATGAACGAACAACGGGACAGAACATCGAGGTTTCTTTTCACGGAGAGTTGAGGTCTGAACAACGGGACGCCATCGAGCAGGTGCTTGCTCACGACCAAGGCATACTCTGTGCACCAACGGCGTTCGGAAAGACAGTGGTGGGCGCGAGTTTAATCGCTGCCAGGGCGGTCAATACCTTAATTCTCGTGCATCGGCGTCAACTAATGGATCAATGGCGCGAGCGACTAGCGGCGTTTCTGGCTTTGCCGATTGAAAACATTGGACAATTCAGCGGAGGAAAAACCAAGAGAACCGGTTTGATTGATGTCGCTGTAATTCAAAGTTTGCAGCATAAAGGGGCAGTCGAGGATTTCGTCGTCGACTATGGCCATGTGATTGTGGATGAGTGTCATCATCTTTCAGCGGTTACCTTCGAACGAGTCCTTCGCGAAATCAAAGCAAAATACGTTCTGGGATTGACAGCTACACCGAATCGAAAAGATGGACACCAACCCATCATTTATATGCAATGCGGTCCGATTCGTTTTCATTTAAGTGCGAAGAAGGCTGCCGAGTCTTCTCCATTCCAGCATAAAGTTTTCCCAAGGTTCACCAATTTCGCCTGGAGCCGCTCAGAAAATGAGACGACCATTCAGGATATCTATGCCGCCCTCTTCACTCACCAAGAGCGAAATGACCTAATCATCCGAGACCTTCAGCAAGCTTTGTCTGCTGGACGTTCGCCACTTGTTCTGACAAGTCGGACGGAACATCTCGATTATTTGGCTGGACGATTGGACGGAATTTGTTCGCACACGTTTATTTTGAAAGGTGGGATGGGTGTTAAGCAAAGAAAGAAGCTGGCTGAATCTCTGGCAGCCGTTCCTCACGATGAACCGCGCGTGATCCTCGCTACCGGAAGTTACCTTGGCGAGGGATTTGACGACGCGCGCCTGGACACGCTTCTTCTTGCGACACCGATTTCGTGGAAAGGCACGCTGCAACAGTACGTGGGCCGCTTGCATCGGCTCCACGAGAACAAGAGCGAGGTCCAGGTTTACGACTACGCGGATGTGTCAGTCCCAATGCTGGCTCGAATGTATAAGAAGAGGCTAGCAGGATACGCAGCATTCGGTTATGCAATTGCTGGAGGTTTCGAAAACTGATGACCTGGCTGCAACCTAACATCGGGTGGGTCATAGGGCCAGGACGCAGTTCGACGTAATCCGCACACCGGACATCCATGATAAGTCTTTGTCAAGCGGGAAAAAGGTCTCCCGACAATAACGAGCGGCAGGCAATTCACGAGCATGTCAGCGTTACGCCTG
>CAXMLS010000426.1:0-3234 GCA_964194235.1 uncultured bacterium
GATGTGTATAAGAGACAGGGACAATGCGTACCTGCCGAAATTCCTGGCGGGAGACCGCATTCTTCTGGTGGTTCACGGCGAAGTGGTTGCGGGGGTGAACTTGGCGGCCATTCGGCCCAACGACGTCACCGTGCAGGGTCATAACATTTCGCTGCGCTTGCCGCCGGCTGAAGTGTTCAGCACGCGCATCGATAACGCCAAAAGCCGTGTGTATTCGCGAGATACCGGACTGTTTTCGTCGCCCGACCCGAATCTCGAGAGCGAAGTGCGGCAGGAAGCGGAGCGGCAGCTGCAGCAATCCGCAGTAGTCGATGGAATTTTAAAATCGGCCGACCAGAACGCGCGCAGCACGATCTCCAGCATGTTAACGGGATTGGGTTTTACGCAGGTTGCGCTTCAGTAGCCGCCGATCGCTCTCAAGAAATCCTGCCCAGAAACAGCGCCTTTAATGTTTTGCGTCGCCGTAAGTTTTCTCTTTAGCCGCCGCACCGGTTTTCGCAAGCTTGTTGAAATCCTTTACAAATACACGCAGACCTGAGTTGGGCGTGATCTTCGAGTACCCGGCGCTTAATTGCTCCTTGTAATGGTCCAGATAAAAATCCAGCGAATCCTTCGGGTCCATATCGATCAAAATCATATCCGCATCCGCCATCGTCAGCTTGCCGAAGCGCAAGCGGTTCCCGCGATACGACATGTAGTTTCCTGCTTGTAGATATTTGATCGCCCGATTCCGTTCGCCAAATGTCAGAACGATGGTTTCGCCCTCAATGCGGATGGCCGTCACTTTGCCTTCCATGTGCGGCGCAGGAAATACCAGCGAAGGATCGAGAATGAGATTGTCGCCTTCGGACTGCACGCCGGGAAGTTTGCCATTTTTGATCAAGTCGGCAATCTCCACACCAAAAAGATTCATGAGGCCCTTCACCGGCACGTGCAGGGCTTTCACCTTTTCGGTGCGCAACAAGATTTTTCCTTCAGGTGTGGGACTGAGGGAACCGTCGGTCTCAAACGGAATCGAGGCGCCCTCATGCAGCTTCCCCTTGAACCTAATGTGTCCGTTCTCAACTGTGATAGACACGCCACTCACCGGAGTATTTGCCCGGGCAAAAACATAAGAGTTAAATATGTTGCCAAGGTCCGCAGCCGTGACTGCGATTTCCGCGGATCTTATGCGCAGCCGGAACGAATCCTTTTTATCGAACACGGGAAACTCGGCGGGCGCGACTGGTACCAGTTCGCCTTCCAACGATTTAATGTGTACGGCGGCGTTGTCGGTGAAGTGAAAGACTACGTTGCGCATTTGTGTTTGCACCAACGCGCTTCGATCGTCAGGGCGTGAGTCCGCTTGCTGAGCATGGGTATGCGGGACCGATGCGACAACCAACACCACCGACCCAGTGATTTTTAATGCCGCCGCGAACCACCAATTGCCTGAGCGCTGACCAGTTGCACTTTTCAATTTTCCGCCTCCGGAGCCGATAGTTAGACTATGCGCTGGAGTCCGCGGCGTCCAGCAGTTGGTGGAGATTACGCCAACATTTCACGCCAAAACCGATTGCATGGCGTCTGCAATATGAATCTGCTAGACTGTCGCGGCTTTGGCACACACCACACGACGCCGTTTTCTGGCCAATTCAATTTCCACTGCCCTGGGAGCCGCATGTTTTCCTGCGTTGCCATCCGCCCTGGCCGTCGGGTCCCAGCCAAGCCTGAAATTTCCTGCCACTCCGAAGGAACGCATCGCCATCGCTTCCTATCCGTTCCGCGATTTCATCGCAGGACCGAAGGGCAATCCCGCCGTTGCCAGCAAAATCGCATTTAAAGATTTTGCCGCGCACGTGGCGGAAAAATTCAATATTAAGAAGATTGAACCGTGGAGCGATCACTTCCCTTCAACAGACGAAAAGTATCTTGATGAATTCCGCACCGCGCTGGAAAAAACGGGGGGCACAATTGTAAACATCGCGGTCGATGGCGAACATAGCCCGTACGCCGCGGACAAAACAGAACGCGAGAGATCTGTCGCCTTCAGCAAACAATGGGTGGACGTAGCGGTGGCGACTGGGTCGCCGAGCATTCGCACCAGCATGGCAAAGGCCAGGGATTCAGAGCCTGACGTGGAACGGGCTGCGGATAGCCTGACGCAGGTTGTCACCTACGCGTCGAGAAACAACATCGTCGTAAATCTCGAGAACGATAACCCGGCCAGCGAAGATCCCTTTTTCATACTCAAAGTGCTCGTGAAAGTGAACAGTCCGTGGCTGCACGCGCTTCCCGACTTCGCGAACACGCTGGTTACTGGTCACGAAGAGCACGCCTATCAGGGCGTCAGCGCGATGTTTCCGCACGCATACAACATTTGTCACGTAAAGGAAATGGAAGTCAACGAGCGCGGCCAGGCTTTTCACGTGGACATGGGCAAAACGTTTGGCATGATGAGGGACGCGCACTATAAAGGTTACTGCTCGATGGAATTCGATAGCCCGGGCGATCCCTACCAAGGAACTGCGCAATTAATCGAGACGACCATGCGTTATCTCGCTTAAACATGCCGGCTATGCCCACTCACCAGATGCGGCGACCATTCTTCCGCTGATTTTCGGGGTGCTGATGATTATTCCCATCGGTGGAGCGGACATGCCTACGATCATCTCGCTGTTAAATTCCTAGGCGGGGCTTTCGGCGGCGGCGATGGGCTTTGTGCTGGACAACAAATTGCTGATCATCGCCGGAGCGTTGGATGGTGCGTCCGGTTTTATTCTTTCCGTGAACATGTCCAAGGCCATGAACCGCTCGTTTTCCAACGTGCTTTTCGGTGCGTTCGGGCAAGAGCAGGCGGCAGGGCCCGCGGGCCAGGAAACGCGCGCGGTACACAGCGCCAGCGCGGAAGAAGCGGCGGCAATACTTTCCGCGGCGAATAAAGTTGTTATCGTGCCGGGCTATGGAATGGCCGTCTCGCAGGCGCAACACAAGGTGCGGGAACTGTACGATGCGTTGACGAAGCGTGGTTTGGATGTGAGATTCGGGATTCATCCGGTTGCTGGGGCGCATGCCGGGGCACATGAACGTGCTGCTTGCGGAGGCGGATATTCCTTACGACAAGCTTTTGGATACGGACGAGACGAATGGCGATTTTCCGCAGGTGGATGTAGCGCTGGTCATTGGGGCGAATGATGTGACCATCCCGCGGCGCGCACGGATGCCAGCAGTCCTATTTCTGTCTCTTATACACAT
>CAXMLS010000427.1:0-12490 GCA_964194235.1 uncultured bacterium
GATGTGTATAAGAGACAGGATCTACAGGGATTACACATTTTCCCCGGACGCATCAATGCTCTTTCAGGTGCCGTCAAATTGCCGCACATGGGTTGGAATCAGCTCCAACTGAAGGAAGACTCGCGATTGCTGGAGGGCATCAATTCGGCGTCGTATTTTTATTTCGCGCACTCCTATGGAGCGATCCACGCAGGCGATGAAGTGCGCGCTACCTGCGTGCATGGAACTGAATTTGTTGCCGTAGCAGAGAAAGAGAACCTTTTCGCGGTCCAGTTCCATCCGGAAAAAAGCGGCGACGCCGGCCAGCATGTGCTGCTGAATTTTCTTCAGGTCGCCGCATGACTCTGGCGCGCCGCATAATTCCCTGCCTCGACACCGATGGCCTGCGCGTCGTGAAGGGCGTCAACTTCGTCGGACTGCGTGATGCCGGCGATCCGGTGGCGCTCGCGGCTCGATACAATGCCGAGGGGGCCGACGAATTGGTGGTTCTGGACATTGCCGCCGCGCGTGACCGGCGCCCGACGTTTCTCGAGACAATTCGAAATGTTGCAGCCCAGTTGGCTATTCCGCTGACCGCGGGGGGCGGGATTCGATCACTTGATGATGCGCGAGCGGTGGTTCGCGCCGGAGCGGACAAAGTCACCGTGAATACTGCGGCAGTATCCCGCCCGGAATTGATCGCGGAATTATCTGCGGAATTCGGTGCGCAGGCGGTAGTCCTGGCGATCGATGCAAAAGGAAATGACTTCGGCTGGAAGGTGACGGTCCGCGGAGGGCGAGATCTGACTGAACTTGATGCACTAGCGTGGGCTATGAAAGGTGTTGAACTGGGCGCGGGTGAAATTCTTTTGACCTCCGTGGATCGCGATGGAACGCAAAGCGGCTTTGACACGCTGCTTACTTCCGCGCTGGCGAAGAAGGTTTCTGTTCCGGTGATTGCATCCGGTGGAGCGAAACTGCCTGAGCATTTTCTCGAGATTTTTCGCGATGGAGAGGCAGAGGCCGCGCTGGCAGCATCTATTTTTCATGACGGCGTTCAGTCCATCCGCTCGCTTAAGCAGTACCTGGCCGCCCATAACGTGCAGGTTCGACTTCCGTGTTGATTCCTTGCATCGATCTGCAGGGTGGCCAGGCTGTGCAATTGGTGCACGGCCGCAAACGCGAATTAGCGGTGGCGAACGTGTTAAGTCTGCTTGAAAAATTCAAAAAATACCCGTGGCTGCACGTGATCGACCTGGATGCCGCGATGGGCAAGCGCTCCAACGCTAAACTTGCGCGGAAGGTCTGCCAGGCTGCGGCAGATGAATATGGAATGAAAGTGCGCGTCGGCGGGGGCATTCGAACTGTGGCGCGGGCGGTGGCGCTGGCCGGTTGGGGAACGGAACAAGTCATCATTGGGAGCGCGGCTTTTCGCCACGGTGCTATAAACACGGCCTTCCTAAATAGATTGCTAAGAGAAATTCCGTCGAGCAAAATCGTCATCGCTCTTGATACCGATAAGGGACGCATTGCCATTCACGGTTGGAAGCGCACGCTTGAATTGCGACCCGAAGAAGTAATGGCGCAACTGGAGCCATTCTGTAGCGGGTTTCTTTGCACTGATATCGATCGCGAAGGGACTATGGGAGGCGCGAATCTGAAGTGGTTCCGGAAGCTCCGCGCGGCGACGACCTATCCCATCATTGCCGCAGGCGGCATTAAAACACGGCGCGAAATAGCGACCCTGCAAAAGCTGGACATGGACGCAGCCGTGGGTATGGCAATGTATAAAAATATACTGAAGTAACTGCCTCTGCCGGCTCGCACGAATGACGCCAGTTGTTTAGGGGTTGGGGGTTGGCCGAGTCAAGAGGCCGACGTATTCCTTATAAAATTTCTCTTTATCGAGTTCCCGCTGCACTTCGACAAGTTGCTCACCCATGCCCGGTTGTTGACCCGGAGTCCATGCCAGGGTATCGCCATACGACGCACCGTGGTCGATGTCCACGTCGATGTAAAGTTTTTGCCACTTGGTGATGAAGCTGGGGTCAAGCCAGGCCACGGCCGCCAGTTCGTCCCACAGATAATTCGCTTCCGCATACTTCGCGACATACTGTGCGCCGGGCGTCGGGCTTTTCGCTACCTCCGCAATCAGGCTTTTTTCCATGCGCGTCTGCACGGAAATATCCACGGTGGTTAGCACGATGCGCGGCCACCTCGCATGCATGACAGCATGCGCCGCTTCGGGATCGATCCAGAAATTAAATTCGCGCCGCGGCGTTACGCTAAATTCAGGATCATCCGTGCGTGGATTGATGCTGCCGGCCATCAGGATTAATTCTTTGGTCAGCTCGGCGAAGTGCGGCTCAAGGGCAATGGCCAGCGCCAGGTCGGTCATCGGTCCGGCAGCGTAAATCGTAATTTCGTGCGGATGTGCGTGAACCATGCGCACCATGAACCGAGCGGCGTCTTCCGTCGAAGCTTTGGCTTTCGGGGAGCCTTCCGGCATCGGCGGAATATCATACGGTCCATGTACCTTGAAGCCCTTCGCGTAATTCCACGCGCCCTGATACATGACTTTTCCATAAAGCGTTTCCCATTTGGCCATGTATTCTTTGCTGTTCACCAGCGGAAAAACAGCACCCGGCACTACGGGAATGTCCGTTCGCCCGATGATTTCAAGCAAACGCAAAGTGTGCTGCACCTCTTCATCGCGCCACGCGTCGCCGGTCAGCACGGTGATGCCCAAAATATCTGTGTCGGGCGAATTGATGAGCGCGAGAACGGCCTGCATGTCTGTTCCGCCCGGTCCGGCGCAGTCCTGGTCGATGATGACTTTGCGTTTCCCCTGCGCGTAGACCGTTGGGTACAGAATCGTCCCCAGCAAAATAAGCGCCAGACACCGCGTCGTCCATTTCATGAAGGTTTCCTTTTCTTCAGCAGCAGAACATTTTGTTCGTGGATTTCAATACATGATGGTGCGCGTCAGATGGTGCGGCCAGGAAGTCGTGTGATAGTGCGTCCATAGCCGCGCATCGATTTGGGGAATGATTACCTGTTGTCCAGGTCCGCGCAGCTTGTTGATTTCTTCGGTTAGCAAGGCTGTGGCGTACAAGCAGTGCGCGCGGATTTCAATTTCCTGCCGGGAGTCGCGCGCGATCAGTTGATGCGTGTGGATCGTCGTTTCCAGCTCCTTCGAATAGATCGTTACGCCAAGCAGGCGCAACGCCACAGGCACAATGTAATCCGCAAAAGCAGTCATCTTCCCGGGATCGTCCAAGCGAAATTGTCCCTTCTTGTGCAGCGTGGAATACATCATCCAGATTCCCAGTTGCGCCAGCTTATAGAATTTTATCTCGTGTCCATCGAACTGGCTGACATCATTAAAACGCGGGAATTCTTTTACCAAGCGCTCAATGATTCCGCTTCCGGCGTCATACAAACGCGGAGGACACGACTGCACGAATTTGTGAAAACGACCTCCGTATTTTTCCGCCAAAACGGTTCCCACCTGCCGCAGCACGTTCAACTTCTCGTCGAGCATGGGCATCCTGATGTTGCCTTCAAATATCTTGTCCAATTCCGCAGAAGATATTTTGGACAGGAAAGTGCCTTCCAGGATCGGGATTCCCGCGTCCATGGCTCGTTTCAGGCACGCAAACTCCGCGTCAGAGTCTGACCAGTGTTGCCCGGCATAATCGACCTGAAATTTTTCGTGGGTCGAAAAATCGGTGAAGGCCGTATCTATGGAATCGGCGACCATGATGAAATCGATTGCTTCATCCGCGTCTCCGCCCCCGACGCCCAGAGGAAGAGTGAACTCTGGAAGAGGGAGATCCTCGTAGCCCATCCAGCCCGCCACTTCGATGATTTTGTCTATGTTCGTGCGGACATCCCGCGAACCGGCAATTACCGGACGGAGGCTGTCCAGGACGGGGCTGCCAGTCAGAATGGGCCAGCGCAAAGAATTTTCCTTGGCAACGTTTGGAGATGTTTTTGACGACAACGCGATAAAGGTCTCACCGCCAACCAGAGGCAGCATCGCCAATGACCCAGCCAAAGACTTCAGGAAGCCACGCCGCTCCCCAATGCCAGGATTCATTTAAAACTGAAGGCGCACGCCGAGTTGTAAAGCGAATGGGGTTGCGCCCGGAGCCAATTGGTCGAGCCTGCGATACGTGGTGCCCACCGGGGTAGGATCGCCGGGCTTAGGCAATGCGGTAATCGCAGGACAGGTGTTCCCTGGAGCGTTGCCATTGGACACGCACCCTGGCACATTGACGAACGCGCTGTTATCCGGATTGGAATACAAGTTCGACGCATTCGTTATGTTGAAAAGGTCCGCGGCTAAGCGCAGCGAATAGCGCTCCGTAAATCTGAAGTCCTTACTCAGGCGCATATTCCAATTGAAAAAATTCGGCTGACGTCCGGGGTAATCGGGAAGCAAAAATGGTTTGCCACCTCCGAGTTGGACTGCCGGTCTGTCATTCGTACCAATTCCCTGGTTGCTCACACCATCCCCGTTTATATCGGTCAGGATGTAAGCCGGGTAGGCCAATCCGCTGTGAGTGATGATATTCGTGCTGAAGGTAAAGCCCCAAGGAAGATCCGCGACGGCACCCGCCTTGAGTTGGTGGGTAATATCAAGGCCGGAGCGCCCGTAGTCCAACTGCACATTGAATGGGTCTTGAGGACCAAAGAACGTGTCAGTGTCGCGTTCGCTGGAGCCATTGGCAAAATTTCGCGACCAGGTGTAATTGGCGAAAATCTGGTAGCGGTGCGAGAAGCGTTTGTTCACTGCCGCCACAAATTCGTGGTAATTGCCGTGACCGAAGCTTCCCAGTTCGGTGTTCGCGAATTGTGTGCAGTCCAGCGGCTGGGCAGGTCCAAAAATAAGATTTCCATTAGCCGCGCACGTTCCAAAATTAGGAAATGGGGCCGCGGCTTCCAGTATGGTTCGCCCTAACGAGTCGGTTCCGGCAGGAATCACATTGCGATTCCAATTGGTAGTGCTGAATCCTCCGATGCGCAGATGCGCTGAATGAACGTACGCATACGTGGCAGAAACGGTCCAGTTGTTCGTCAGCGAGTGCTCCAACCCAACCGTCAGGTTTGAAACTTGCGGATTGCGAAAGGCTGGGTCCACGTAAGACGGCGCCGGGCAGCCTGGTGCACTGACACACAATTGATCAGCGCTGAACGGTGCGGTAGAGGGGAACAGGTACGGCGGTCCGCCTTGTGTCGGTGATATTCCCACGCCGGGAGCTGTGTCCTGAGGCGGAGCGCAGAAAAATTGCGGCGGACAGAAGATATTCGCGCTTCTTGTGCCACCCAACGTTGGAAAGAAGATAGTCGGTGTCTGCGCGTAATACATTCCCCACGCGGCGCGGACTACGGTGGGATGGGACGTTCCGCCGACGTTCCAGGCCAATCCAAACCGCGGTCCCCACTGCCGCAAATCATTGGGAACAGTTTGCGGAACGGGAGATTGGCGGCTGCCACTGCCCTCACCTATCCACACGACGGACCCGAGAATTCTCGATTGCGGCTGCGGATTCTTCGTGCCATCCCAGCGAATGCCGTAGGTGAAGGTGAGCCGGGGCGTGACCTGCCACTTATCCTGCAGATAAACGCCAATACCGGTTTGATATGCGGGAGCGAGAGTGTTGGCTTTGAAGGGGTCTTGTCCGTTTAACCCCAGTCCCTGGAAGAAAAATACCGTGTTGTTATTGTTGAAATCCTCGACCGTCGGGAAAACGTACTCGCCAGCGCTCCAGCCCGCGAAAATATCCTTGCGATCGACGAACGAATCCACATCACCGCCAAACTTCATATCGTGTTTGCCGAACGAGTAGGAAAAATTGTCCTGTACCTGCAGCTTGCCATTGTCGTTGTTCCCCGGTAAATAAAAACGCTGGCCAAAATTTCCGATGCTGTTGATGGCAATTTCCGGCGCGCCCGTGGAGTTGGCCTTACGCTTGCGAGTCTCGCCATTAATACTGATGCGGAACTCGTTCACTTTCGCGCCGAGCACGGTGGTTAGACCGAACACCCCGGTAATCCCCTGATTGACAAAATTTTCCGTGTTGCCGAAAGCATCGAATGTTTCGCTTTGTCCTTGTCCGCCGGTAAATCCATCGGTGTGATTGCGCGTCCCGATTCCTCGAATGCTGAAGTGATTCGCGGGAGTAATCTGGTAATCGTAATGTCCCAGCAGCGTGAAGAAATTCTGAGATTGCGTGTGCGAGCCTTCAAAGGCTGCCAGGTTCGGTACGCCATAGCAGCCCGGCAATAAATTCTGCCCGATTGCTGCGTTGCCGCCGCAACCCGAGGGTAACACTTCATTCGATCCCGGAACTGGCGGCTTAATGATAGGGCCGGCGGTAAGAAGCGAAGCTTCGCAGGCGGCGAAATTTGCCGCTCCCGGAGGACAAAAGACCGTCTTCAACGGGCCGTGTTCCCGCTGAATATCGGTGGACAGAAAAAGGAATTGCCGATCGCGGTGAATCGGAAATCCGATCGATCCGCCGAATTGATTCTGAATATCGATGTTGGATGGATTGGAAAGTGCGTCGTTCGCCGTCAAGCTTCCGCCGCGATAATATTCGTGCGCTTCCCCGTGCACGTCGTTGGTACCTGACTTGGTTACAACGTTCAGCAAGCCGCCCGTGGCGCGACCGAATTCCGGAGCAAAGCCGTTTGTCACAACTTGAAATTCCTGCACTGCTTCGAGAGGGACGGTAAGATTTTTCGTTTCCAGCGATCCGAAATTTTCACCGAAGAAATTATTGGTGTTGTCCGCGCCGTCGATCACCAGGCCGCTATAATCGCTCTGCTGTCCACCGAGACGAATTCCTCCACGAAGTCCGGGCACCACCTGCGCGGATGGGCTCAATTGCGCGAGGTCGCGATAATCGCGGCCCTCCAAAGGAAGATTCTCCACGTTCTTCTCGTTCAGCAATTGCGTAATGCCGGACGTCGAAGTATCCACGGCACCCGCCGCTTCAGCCGTCACGGTTATGGACTCCTGCGCCGATTTCAAGGGCATGTTGACGTCGATGTTCAGCGAACCGCCGACGTTGATCACGACATTTTGTATCGTAGTGATGGCAAAGCCAGTCGCTTCCGCCAGCAAGCTATAGGTGCCGGGAGGAACGGACTCAAAATCGTACGCGCCATCTTCCTGCGTAGTGAATTCGCGCCGGAATCCCGTGGAGGAATTCGTGAGCGTCAATTTCGCACTGGGGATCGCGGAATGCGAGGTATCCGAAACAGTTCCGCGAACCGCACCACGTTCGAGTGTCTGCGCCGGTGCGCTCACGATCACGAGAAACGAAACTAATGCCAAACAACAAAATCTTACCAGTCGCTGTATCATTTTTTTGCTCCCGCTCTCTTAAATCCGATTTCTCGATACGATCCAAAACCGTGGAACAACCTACTTGCCCTGAATACGCGAAACAAAAAGCTGCAAAAAACGGTCGGCCTGCACTTCGATGCAAACCTTTGCGTTCGGCTCGACTTTGTCCAATCCTTCGATAATGTAGCGATCGCCGTGCAGCACATTGCGCTCAACTTCGTTGCGGCGGTTCGCCACCGTTTCCCCCCGCGTAAACTCGCCGCGCGTCTCGACCTCAACATGCATCGGCGGAGCGGTCACGAGCGTGGCGTCGATCGCCACGCCTACGGCCAGCGGATCGTACATCGGCGTGCCAGTGCCATTGTATTTCTCCGAGAGCTCCACCAGAAATTTATCAATGCGGTAGATGAAATCATTCATCGGCCCATGCGTGCTCGCAAGTTGCTCCAGTTGCTTGCGACCCAACAGAGTTTTGTCGCCGACATCCAGCCCCACCATGGTCAGCGGCCAGCCAGCCTGAAATACGATCTGTGCGGCCTCCGGATCATTGTAGATGTTGGCTTCCGCAGCCGCGTTTACGTTTCCGCCCTTGATTGAGCCGCCCATCAAAATCACTTCCTTCACCAAAGGAACGATTGACGGGTCTTTTTGAATGGCCAGCGCGATATTCGTCAACGGCCCAACGGGCACCAGCGTGATCTCGTGGGGCGACGCATGTACCATTTCTATAATCAGATCCGGGCCAAAGCGGCGGTCAGCCTGGCATTTGCTGGACGGCAATTCGATGTCTGCCAACCCGTTTTTCCCGTGCCAGAATTCCGCAGTAATCAATTTTTGAAACAGCGGATGCTGCGCTCCGCCTGCAACGGGGATATCGCAACGGTTCGCGAGCGACACCATACGCAAGGCATTTTCCAAGCCTTGTTTTGCGGTAACGTTGCCGGGCACGACAGTGATCGCGCGCACATCCAGTTCCGGAGAATTCAGGGCCAGCATCAAAGCCATGGCATCGTCTGTACCCGGATCGGTATCGAAAATAACCTTCCGCGTGGAGGCTTGCGCGGTAGTGACAAGCACTGTACAGAAGACAATCAGGAAATAAAGCTGACGCGGTGGGAAAAATCGCGAAACGAAGGAAAACAATTTAACCCGGGGACATTGGTCAGGGTAAGCGACGAGGGCTTGCCCGTCGCGTGGGACGACGACCAACGAACAAAAACATCGAATGTCTCGCTGCAGAACCGGCCCCTCAGAAATAATTTGTGCGTAAGGCTAGCGTTCAACTGCAAGAAGTGTCAAGGCAAAAGTAAAGTTCCACTTCGGTGGAGAACAAAAACCTCTTTTCTTTTTATAATTTTGATGAAGACCGGTTTATTGCGGAGGAAGCGCTTGTGCTGTGGTTCCCAGTGAGCCCCGCGCGACCGCAAATTCCACGCCCCATAAAGTTACAGGACCGTCAATGATCGGTTACTAGCTTTCGGGAATACTGGTCCCGCGATTCTTACGCGGGTGCTTGCCTGCCCAGCGCTATTCCCCGACAATAGGAAGCTCGGCTATGCAGTTTTTAGCGCCGTGTGCGCTCATCCTTCTTCGCACGGGAGAATTGAATCGAATGACGGGCCCGGCAAACGCAAGCAAACGGATAGTTGCTTATTTTTCCATGGAGATTGCACTCGAAAACTCCATGCCCTCTTACAGCGGCGGCCTCGGGGTTCTGGCCGGCGACACCATTCGTGCGGCTGCGGACCTGCGGCTGCCGATGGTGGCTGTCTCGCTGCTTTATCGCAAAGGATATTTTTCTCAGCGGCTGTCCGACATCGGCACACAGATCGAAGATCCGGTGGAGTGGAGCGTGGAAGATTTTCTTCAGGAAGAACCCGCGCGCGTAACCATTCCGGTGGAAGATCGCCGTGTCGAGCTTCGATGTTGGCGCTATGACGCCGTCGGAGTTCGCGGATTTGAAGTGCCCATCTACTTTCTCGACGCGGATTTGCCCTCCAACGCCGAAGTCGACCGCAACCTGACTGGCACGCTATACGGTGGCGACTCGTACTATCGGCTTTGCCAGGAAGTGCTGCTCGGTGTGGGTGGTGTGCGAATGCTTCGTGCCCTGGGCCACACGAATCTGGCGCGGTACCACATGAATGAAGGCCACGCAGCGTTGTTGTCTCTCGAGCTCCTGGAAGAAGAAGCGGAAAAGGCCGGGCGAGCTACGATTCGCGCGGAAGATATTGAAAAGGTACGCGCGAAGTGCGTGTTCACGACACACACGCCAGTTCCCGCCGGCCACGACCGATTTCCCATGGAGTATCTGACTCGCGTTTTTCCCAATCAGAATTCTTTCTTCGATCTGAAAGATGCGACCTCGGCCGATTTGGTGAAACGCGTGTTGCAAGCCGAACAGGAATTTCCAGACTTGCAGCAGGCCGCGCGCGCGGGTGCATCGGTGAACATGACTTATCTCGCGCTGGGCCTGAGCAAATACGTCAACGGCGTTGCCAAGCAACACGGGGAAACTTCGCGACAAATGTTTCCAGGCGTACCGATCGAAGCTATCACCAATGGTGTGCACGCGGGCACCTGGACCGCGCCTGCGTTCCGCGAACTTTTCGATCGTTACATCCCGACATGGCGCGAAGACAATTACAGCTTGCGCGGCGCTCTGGGTCTGCCGCCGGAAGAAGTTTGGTCCGCTCACCTAATAGCCAAGCACGAACTTCTTGAAACCGTGCGACAGAAAACCGGACTGAAATTTGATCCGGGCATGTTTACCATTGGATTTGCGCGACGCGCGACCGGCTACAAACGCGCCGACTTGATTCTCGCCGACCTCGATCGCCTGCGTCAGATAGCCAAGAAAGTGGGACCGTTCCAGATTGTTTACGCAGGCAAAGCGCATCCGCATGACGCGGGCGGAAAAGCGATCATTCGTCACATTTTTCAGGCGAAAAAAGCACTGCGCAAGGCCGTGCCGGTGGTCTTCCTCGACGACTACAACATGGACCTGGGCGGGAAAATTACCGCCGGCGTCGATCTCTGGCTCAACACGCCGCAATTCCCACTGGAAGCTTCCGGAACCAGCGGCATGAAAGCGTCTCTCAACGGCGTCCCCAATCTCAGCATTCTGGATGGCTGGTGGGCGGAGGGACACATCGAAGGTGTAACCGGCTGGGCCATCGGAGACGTACGCTACTCGACGCCGGATCTGGTCACTGACGACAGAGCGGATGCGGAAGCGCTTTACGCAAAATTGGAAAATGTTATTGTGCCTATGTTTTACAACGAGCGCGACCGCTACCTAAGCGTCATGCAGCATTCCATTGCGATCAACGGGTCGTTTTTCAACACACAACGCATGGTGCAGCAGTACATCACCGACGCTTACGTGCGCTAGGTTTTCATGCCAATGAGGACCTTCCCGTTTTCTCGACTTCGCTATGGTTGTGACTCAGATGGTGTTTTTAGCGCCGCTTTATATTCCTCGTCATCCGGCGCCAAAGTCGCGGCCTGTCGAAACGCCGCCAGCGCGTGGGCTCGGTCGTGTTTTTGCATGAAAATTTTCCCGATTTCGTAGTACGCATCCGCTTCTTTCGAATTTATATAGGTCACCGATCGGAACGCCGCTAACGCCGCGTCCAGGTTTCCGGCGCTCGATTCAAGTACGCCTTCTACGAACAAGAAATCCGGCTGATACGGCTGTAACTGCAACGCCATTGCTATCGCCGCACGCGCCCGCTCCGGTTGCTTCATGGAAAAATAAATCTTGGCTTGCTGGGAGTACGCGAAAGCATTCTGCGGATTGTTTTCGAGCGCTTGGTGCAACAGGTCCTGCGCCTCGGACAATTTGTTTTGCAGCGCCAGTGCGTTGGCCTGCTCCGCGAGGTGCAGCGATTGCAGGCGCTTCTCGTTCATTTCGTGCTCTGCGCGAGAGGCCGCTTGAAATTCTCCGCGCGTGCGCTCGGCAGCTTCCTCCCGTCCCGCGCACTGGTAAGCGTTCGCCAGCATAAAGAGCCCCGGTCCATCAAGCTTCCCCAAATTTTCCGCAGGGTTAAGAATTTCGATCGCCCGCTCGCATTCTTTCAAGCGCACCAGCACCTTGGTATATAGCACGCGGCCGGGAAGATATTCCGGACTGGCCGAGTGCACTTTTTTCGCATCTACCCGTGCTATTTCGTTTTCTCCTGCATCGACATAAATTTGCGCACGCAAGAAGCGCGCGGGGCCATTCGCCGGATCGCGCGTAAGGATCTTGTTCAATTCCTGAAGCGCTGCCTCTGAATCGTTCTTTTTCAAATAGGCGGTTGCCAACACATTTCTGACGTCGTCATCCGCAGGCGCCAGATTGACGGCAGCCTTCAGCCATTCAATCGCGGCGTCGTATTTTTGGCCGTCGATCTCCAGGTTGCCAAGCGCCCGTAAAACTCCAACACTTCGCGGGTGTTGCATTCGTGCTATTCGCAGCACCGTTCGTGCTTGTTCTTCGTTGTGAACTTTCCTGTATGCCTCTGCTAGTCCCAGTTCCAATCCCTGGCTGTCCGGTTGCAGATTAAGTGCTTCCCGATACGTATGGATCGCTTCGGGAAAACGTTCAGTTTTTAGTAGCAGTTCAGCAAGGGCAATTCTCAGTCTCACATCGGTCGGAGCTCCAGCAATTTCACGTTGATATTTCTCAATCGTTGCTTCTAGGTCAGTTCCCGAGGTTCCCTGATGCTCACGAAACAGAACGGCAGACCCACGCGCCTCGGTGCGCCCGGGTTGAAGGCCGCATGTGAGCAATAAAATGACCGTCAGGGTCGCTGTCTTTGTGGCTATCGTTCGGAGAGTTCGCATTGCTCACGACAATTCAACGGAACTGATGAAAAACCGGTCGGTATGGCGACCATTAACCCAGTCATTGTTCAAACGCAGCAAATATAGCAGACAAAAATAACAGCGTGATGCAAGTGGCCTTCGCGCGTGTGCTTATGCTATCGTTCCGGCGTTTGCTGAGACACAACACCGCTCAGACGACGCATACAATTAAGGAGCAGGTTCGTTCGCGATGGTCCCAGGAGAAACATGCCCGACCCAGTGAAAGTTGTTGGCATAGGAAGCTGCGGCGTCGATTATTTCGCCATCGTTCCACGCTTACTGCTGTCTCTTATACACATC
>CAXMLS010000428.1:0-16289 GCA_964194235.1 uncultured bacterium
CCGAAGGAACAGGAAAAGAAGCTGGCCACTCAACTGATTGAAAGCCTGGCAGCTCCTTTCGAGCCGGCAAAGTATCGCGACGAATACCAGGAAAGCATGCGGGCGCTGATTGCCGCAAAACAGAAAGGCCAGGAAGTCACCGGAACAATTCACTCAGTGCGCGCTCCGGTGATCGATTTGATGGACGCCCTCAGAAAGAGCATCAACGCCAAGCCCGCCGCGACGAAAAAACCGCCGGTCCGTTCCATTTCCTCGGCTGGTTTTTCCGCATCTACGGCGCAATCGGCTAAAAAGTCGAACAAGAAGGCCGCCGGCTAACACTTCGTGGCGACGACCGACCGATTTTCGCGCGTCGAGTTCCAGCGCATCCTGGATGTAACCGACAAACAGCTAACCTACTGGGAAAAATTGCGGCTGGTATCTCCACGCAAAGTCGGCATCGAAAAATTTTACGATTTCCGCGACCTCATCACCCTGCGTACCGCCAAGCAGCTCATTGAAAAAGGCGTTTCCGCGCAGCGCTTGCAGCGCTCTATCGTGGCGCTCCATCAGAAGCTTTCCGAGGTGAAGTCCCCGTTGACCGAGCTGCGCATCCGCTCCAACGGCCGCGACGTCATCGTCGAGCGCGCCGGAATGCAACTCGAGCCCATCTCCGGACAGATCATGCTTAATTTTGAAACGCGCGAACTGAACGAAGAAGTTCGCGTCATGCCGCGGCGCAACGCCGATGCGTGGGTCGCTCTTGGCATAGAGCGCGAGCACAGTGAATCGGAAATGGAGACGGGCCTGGCAGTGGAAGCTTACGAACGCGCGTTGAGCATTGAACCGGGTCACGTCGAGGCGCTCAATAACCTGGGGATGATCTCGTACGAAGTAGGACGGCTTGAAGACGCAACGGCGCTTTTCGAGCGCGCGGTGCAACTACACCCCGACCACATGCTTTCGCACTTTAATTTGGGAAGCGTTCTGGAAGAGACCGGAGACCTGGAGCGGGCGCGCCAGCATTTACGGATGGCCGTGCGGCTGGACCCCGGATACGCCGACGCGCAGTACAACCTGGCGTTTGTGTGCGACAAGCTGGGAGCGTTTGTAGAAGCCCGCCAGCATTGGCGCAGGTATCTGGAGCTTGATCCCGATAGCTCCTGGTCGAGGTACGCGCGCCAGCGACTTACGCACAAGAAAAAGTGAATTCCCGAGCCGCATTTTTTTGCATAACAAAGGTATTCATTGATGCAGCGGAGAACATCGGGAATGTTGCTAGTTTGCTCGCTCGTGAGCGCTTTGATAGAGTCTGATCGCGCCGGAAAATTTGTGCATTAGGGAGGTCCCATGGCAATTCCGCAAGACCTGCTGGACATTCTGGTATGTCCCATTTGCAAAACTCCCGTGAAGATGCTGGACGATGGCTCGGGACTGAAATGCCAGACATGCCGGCGCGTCTATCCGATTCGCGACGACATCCCGGTCATGCTGCCGGAGGAAGCCACCGTCGTGGAGAAGTGATTCGTCTTCACGTTTTCTCAAATCGGCGCGATAAGTAATCAGTTCAGGAATGAATGATTCCCTGTCATGTCCAAAACTCTCACTGATTCCGCAGCGCGGATGAAACGTTTCATCCCGCGTTTGCGTGGAAAACGCATTGGCGTGATGGGCGATCTGATGCTCGACCGCTACCTCTGGGGCAACGCCTCGCGGCTTTCGCCGGAAGCGGCCGTGCCGGTGGTCGATTTTGTGGAGCAAAGCGAATCGCTGGGCGGAGCTGCGAACGTGGCGGCAAACCTGGCGGCGTTGGGCGCGCGCGTTGAGGTTTTCGGTGCGATTGGCAACGACGAGCCCGGCCGCGCCATTCGCAAAGGTCTGCGTACAGCGAATATCGCACAGCACGGAGTAATCGCCGATGCGCGGCGAGTCACTACCGTCAAGACCCGTATCATCGCGCGGCACCAGCAGGTGGTGCGTGTGGACCACGAACGGCGCGACCCGCTCCGGCCGGACTTGCGCGAAAAATTGCTGCGCGCGCTTTTCTCGGCGCTTAAAAATCTCGACGCACTGGTGTTGTCCGACTACGACAAAGGCATCATCAGCGATGATTTTGCCGATCGCGTGCTTAGCGCCTGTCACCAGCTCCAAGTGCCCGTTTTTGTGAAACCGAAAACGTCGCGGCTGTACGCATATCGCGGCGCGCGCGCCATCGTTTGTAATGCCAAGGAAGCCAGCTTCTTTGTAACGCGATCATTGGCCAGCGAAGTATCTTTTGCGGAAGCGGGTTTCGCTTTGCTGGCGCATTTTGGCTGCAGCGCGGTGGTCATCACGCGCGGTGAAAAAGGCATGAGTATTTTCGAAGAAGGCTCGCCAAAACACTTACACATTCCCGCGACGAGCTTTGAAGTTACGTACGCGCGCGCCGGCCAATCCGGAATCGAACACGGTGCCGGAGGCCGCCAGGTATTTGACGTGACCGGCGCTGGCGATACGGTTTTGAGCGTGCTGTCGCTGGCAATGGCCGCGGGCGTGTCGCTTGCCGACGCGGCCGCCCTGGCCAACACCGCTGCAGGTGTGGTGGTTGGGAAACTAGGAACTGCGCACGTCACGCCAAAAGAGCTGGCTGCTGCGCTCGAGGACGTGCGCGCTTAAGCTATACTGCTTTTATTGCTCGCGGGCAGGAGACTACAATGACGCTGCTGGATGCACCTGCCGAAAAACCGCAGAAATCCCGGGCCATGGCGTTTACCGTCGTGGCGCTGGCTTTCGTGGTGGCTCTGCTATTGTATTTTGGTTTTCGCTATTACCCGGAAAAACGCGCGGCGGAACATTTCTTCGATGCACTAGTGGCCGGCGATACCGCCACCGCTTATCAACTTTGGAAGCCCGGCGCGAGTTACGGCATGAAAGATTTTATGGCCGACTGGGGCCCGGAAGGCTATTACGGCCCGGTGAAGAGTTACAAAATTCTTAAAGTGCACGCACCGGAGCGCGCCAATGCCATCGCGGTGAGAGTGGCGCTCAGCCCGTTTTCGCCCATGCCGGATATTTCCGACGCGGAAAAAAGCCGCAAGACCAAAGTGCTCAGCGTGTGGGTACTAACCGCGGACCAGTCCTTCAGTTTTCCTCCATGATTCTAAAATCGCACAGGAATGGAAGTATCCTTGAGCGCTGAACAACGGAAGCTGCGCGTTGGTGTGCTTTTTGGCGGACGTTCGGGCGAGCATGAAGTTTCGCTGGCGTCCGCCGCATCCGTCATTCGCGGACTGGATACCAAAAAATACGAAGCGGTGCCCATTGGCATCACCAAAGAGGGCCATTGGCTGATCGGCAACGGCTCGCCCGCGAAGCTGCCGGAAGTTTTGCGCCATGGAAAGCGCGTAGTGATGAGCGCGGACCCGACCGACTCTGCGCTGATCGCTCTGGATGGCAGTTCGGGCGGAGAAAAACTGGATGTAATCTTTCCCGTAATTCACGGAACGTTTGGAGAAGACGGCACGATGCAGGGCTTGCTCGAGCTTGCCGGCTTACCGTTTGTTGGCGCGGGAGTTCTAGGCTCGGCGATCGGAATGGATAAAGATGTTGCCAAGCGCTTGATGCAGGTTGCGGGCATTCCCGTGGTCCCGTGGGTTACTGTGCAGCGCGCCGACTGGGAGCGTGAACCCCAGAAAATGCGCCGGGCAATCGAAAAGAAATTTAAATATCCGGTTTTTGTGAAACCCGCAACGCTGGGTTCTTCCGTGGGAATGACCAAGGTTCATTCGCGAGCGGAACTGGGTCCGGCGCTGGATCTGGCCGCGGAGTTCGCCATGAAAATTATGGTCGAGCGCTCGGTCACTGCACGCGAGATTGAAATATCCGTTCTAGGCAACCACGATCCGCAGGCGTCCATCCCCGGAGAAATTGTGCCCCATCGGGAGTTTTACGATTACGCCGCAAAATACCTGGAAGAAGGCACGCAACTTCTGATTCCTGCAAAATTGAAAAAACCGGAAATAAAGAAAGTCCAGGAACTGGCGGTTACCGCGTTTCGCGCTCTCGAATTGAGCGGTATGGCGCGGGTTGATTTTTTTATTGAGAAGCGCGGAGGGAAAATCTTCCTCAACGAAGTGAACACTATTCCGGGCTTCACTTCCATCAGCATGTATCCGAAATTATGGGAAGCCAACGGCCTCCCGTTTCGCGAACTGCTCAGCAGGCTGATTGAACTGGCTTTGGAGCAGCATCGCGAAAAAGCGCGCACCAAGTATCAGATCGAATTGCCGGAAGGCGCGGGCGGCGCGCTGGGCACGTAAGCGTGCCCCGAACATTTCGGTAGTTCACTTCAAAAAAACAACCTACAGGATTTTTTGGCCTAGGCCGGAAAGAATCAGTTCCACGCCCAGCAGTGCCGTGCGGTTGTGCTCGTCGATGATGGGATTTATTTCCACCACTTCCATGGCGGCCATGGCGTCGCTATCGGCAATCATTTCCATGGCCAGATGCGCTTCGCGGTAAGTGACTCCGCCGCGCACCGGCGTGCCTACGCCCGGAGCATCGGAAGGATCGACGAAGTCCATGTCCAAACTGACGGAAATTCCGTCGGTGTCGTCGGTAGCGTATTTGAGCGCGTCGGCCATAACCTCGCGCATGCCGCGTTCGTCAATATCGCGCATGGTGAAAACGCGCACGCCTGATTTTTTCACCAGCCGTCGTTCCTGCGTATCCAGATCGCGCACGCCGACCAGCACGATATTTTGTGGTTCGACTTTCGGCTTGAAGCCGAGCAGATCCACCAATTCCGGCGCGCCATAACCCATCACCGCGGCCAGCGGCATGCCGTGCACGTTGCCGGAAGGCGACGATTCCGGCGTGTTCATATCTCCGTGGGCATCCAGCCAGATGTAGCCAATCTGTTTTTTCTCTTTGCGAAAATACGAAGATACGCCGGTTACCGCGCCCGCAGCGATGGAATGATCTCCGCCGAGAACCAGCGGAACAAATTTTTCCGCCAGGGATTTCTCCACGATCTCGGCAAGGTCTTTGCAGGTCTCGGCAATCTCCGCCATGTACTTCGCGCGCTTTTCGCCGTACGGCATTTCCTCGGCTTGCTTCACGGGAATATTGCCGATGTCTTCAACCTGGTGGCCAAGTTGTTTTAGGCGCGCCTGCAGGCCTGCGACACGCAACGCCGAAGGACCCATGTCGACGCCACGACGGCTCTGGCCGAGGTCCATGGGCACACCGATAATTCTTATTTTTTGCGGCATATTTTGTTCTTTCTGCTGCGGTAACTAAGGATATACCCGGTAAATCATGCGCGGAAAGGGTATCACTTCCCGAATGTGCTCCGTGCCGCAAATCCAGGCCACAGTGCGTTCCAGACCCAAACCGAAGCCTGCGTGGGGCACGCTGCCATACCGGCGCAGATCGAGATACCACTGAAAGGGCTCTTCCGGCAGGTGGTACTCGTGCAGGCGCTTCAGCAATAAATCGTAATCGTGGATACGCTGGCTGCCGCCGATGATTTCGCCGTAACCTTCGGGAGCAATCATATCGAACGCCAGCGCAAGATCTGGCCGCACCGCATCCGGCTGCATGTAAAACGCTTTGATGGAAGCGGGATAACGATGGATCATCACCGGCCGGTCGAATTCCTTGGAGATGATGGTTTCTTCATCGCCCCCGAAATCTTCGCCGAATTTTGCCGGATTGTTGTTGTTATTCAGGACGGCGACGGCGTCTTCATAGGTGATGCGCGGAAACGGCGCCTTCACGTTCTCCAGTTTTTTTATGTCGCGCTTCAACGTTTCCAGCTCGCGTGGTTTATTGGCCACGACGGATTGCACCACGGCGCTCACCAGGCCTTCGGCGAGATTCATCATGTCGGCAAGTTCGGCGTAAGCTGCTTCCGGTTCGAGCATCCAGAATTCCGTCAGATGCCGGCGCGTTTTTGATTTTTCCGCGCGAAACGTCGGGCCAAAGGTGTAAACCTTGCCGAGGGCCATGGCCGTCGCTTCGATGTATAGCTGGCCGCTTTGCGTGAGATAGGCCTTCTGATCGTCGATATAGTTCACTTCAAAAAGCGTAGAGGTGCCTTCGCACGCGGCGGGCGTGAACATGGGCGCGTCGGTAAGCGTGTAGTCCTGACTATCCATGTAATTGCGCGCGGCGCGAATCGCTTCGGCGCGAACGCGGAGGATGCTGGCTTGTCGGGGAGTGCGAATCCAGAGATGGCGGTGATCCAGGAGAAAATCGACGCCGTGTTCTTTCAGTTGGATGGGATACGGCTGGCTTTCGGAAACTTTTTGCAGCACCTGAATTTTTGAAACGCCCATTTCAAAGCCACCGGGCGCACGTTGCTCCGCGCGAATTTTCCCAGTAACGATGACGCTGGATTCCTGCGTCAGGCCTTTCAATGCTTCAAACGCTTCGGGATTTTCTTTTAACGCGCAGACGCCCTGAATGATGCCGGTGCCATCGCGAAAAATGGGAAACATCAGCTTGCCGGACTCGCGGAGATTGTAGAGCCAGCCGCGAACGGTGACTTCCTGCCCGTCGTATTTGCCGGCCTGTTCGATGGAAATAGTGGTCATGCGTTCCTGAATTTCGCAAAATTAAGAGTGCCGATTCGATGAGCCCGAGGGACACAACTGAATCAAACAGTCGATAGCCTTACCGCTATTTTAGCAGTGCCGGGCTAAATGCCGAAACCGCGAGACATCGCGCTACGAAGGTGGGTGGCAATAATACGTAAATCACATGTGGTAAGTAGCTATCCCCATTCTTCTTCGAATCTATCCATGGCCTCGCGCGCGGTTCCCAGCAATTCTTTTGCAGCGGGCGCGTCGTGGCCGGTTTTTTCTTTCAGTTCCAGTACGATGGGGAGTTTGTCGCCTTCAGGAGTGGTCTTAAGCATCTTGACCGCAGCGGGCCAATCGATGCTGCCGCTGTACGGCGGGAGATGTTCGTCTTTGTCACCGTGGTTATCGTGCAGGTGAACGCTGGCCACCAAATCCCGCAACGAATCGAAACTATTCTCAACACGTTCCTCTTCCGGCCCGTCGCTGAGATGCGCGTGGCCGATATCAAAATTAAAGCGCAACCCCGATAGGCGTGTTTCGTCCACGAAAGCGCGAAGATACGCAGGATCGCCCATTTCACTGGTGGTATTTTCGAGACAGATAGTCACGCCGCAATGGTGCGCGTGCAGAACCAGATGCTCGAGAGTACTGAACGCGGCGTCACGCTTGCGCGGATCGGCGGTTTCCCGCGAACCGCCCATGTGCAGAATCATGCGCGAATAAGGCAAATCTTCGGCGACGTCGATGGCGCGCTTTAACTCGTCCATGGCTTCGATGCGGCGCACGCGCTCCACTTCGCAAATGGAAAGCGGCGTGCCACCTTCGCGAGTGGCGCTGAGATCGCGGCTGGTGGGAGCGTGGAGAGATTCAAGTGAAAGTTTGTGTATTTCCAGGGCCGAAGCCATGGCTTGAATTTCCGCGCGAGAACTGTAATCGAAATGGCTTCGCGAACAAAAGAGCTCAACGCCCTGGAAACCTTCGTCGGCGATTTGTCCCAGCAGTTCGGGAGTGACTTTGCGAGAGATAAACAAGTAGCTGGAGAGGAGTCTGCGCATAGGCCGGCTTCCAGAATTATATTCCGTGAAACAGGCGGCGTTTCGATGAGTTGTTGGTTATGACGCGAGTATGACAAGGCTGGGGCATAGAGAGTTTAGGGGTTGCTGTTGCCGCGCCGCATTCAGATGACACGTCAAGGAGCACAGGTTCCACCGGCGCCCCGCAGCACAAGTTAATAGCCAATTGCGGAGCCGTGGTCGCGCGGATCGGCTGCCCCGAGGCGGTCACCGGTTTCTTTATCGATGCCGATGGCGTTCACCAGGCCGATATGGCCGCGACGCTTGGTGGCGTGGCCACGGGCGTTAAGGGCTTGCTCGAAAGCGGGTGAAAATTCTCTTTCCATTTCGATCTCATCCGGCAGCCACTGATGGTGAAATCGCGGTGCGTTGATGGCGGCTTGCGCGTCCATCCCAAGGCGCATCCAGTTGATCACGGACAAGAGCGTGGCGGAGATGATGGTGGGGCCGCCGGGCGAGCCGGTAACAAAGCTTAATTTTCCATCGCGCAGCAAAATTGTCGGAGTCATCGAACTTAACGGGCGATGGGACGGAGCGATGGCGTTCGCGTCCGATTGGATCAAACCGAAAAGCGCGTTGGGCACGCCGGGCTGCACGGTGAAATCATCCATTTCGTCGTTGAGCAAGAAACCGGCGCTGGCGGTGACGTGCGAACCGTAACTGTCGTTGAGGGTATACGTGCTGGCGACGGCGTTTCCGGCGGCATCTACTACGGAAAAATGCGTGGTGTGCGGGCCTTCGCCAAGGCTGACGATGGTTTGCGGAATCGTCGAATTATTGGCGTCGGTGCCGCAGACGTGCGGATTGCCGGCTTTTACTTCTTTACTGGAAGAGGCGCGTTGTGGATCGATGGATGTGGCTATCTCTTTCGCGTAGCAATCGCTCGTGAGTCCCGCGGCCGGCACGTTGGAATAATCGGGATCAGAAAGGTACGCTGCGCGATCGGCGAACACCCGACGCATGGCTTCTACGACCATGTGCACGCTTTGAGGATCGTCCCAGCCTTTCAGCGGCGTCTGCTGGAGCATGTTCAACGCCTCGATGATGGCCACGCCGCCGGAACTGGGCGGTGGCGAGGTCAATACTTCCCAGTCATGACCATCGTTGTGATATTTCGCTCGCAGGATTTCGCGAATCTTCGGATGGTAATTGGAGAGATCGTCGACAGTGATGATGCCGCCCATTTTTTGCATGTCTGAGACCAGCATGCGGGCGGTTTCGCCTCGATAAAAATCGGCGGCGCCATTTTTGGCGATGCGCTGCAACGTCGCGGCCAATTCCGGTTGCCGGAAAATATCGCCGGCTTTGTACATCAGACCGCCGTTCAGAAAGATTTGCCTACTGACGGAAAATTGCTGCAAGACGGATTTTTCTTCCGCAAGTTCGCGAGCGAGCTTCTCGCTGATGGGGAAACCATCCTTTGCGAGGCGAATCGCGGGTGCCATGACGTCAGCGAGTTTCATGGTGCCGTGAGTTTTGAGGGCGAGTTCGAGCCCGGCGACAGTGCCGGGAACGGCAACGGATTTGTAACCCAGCGTGGACGCGTCTGGGATAAGTTTGCCGTCGCGAAGGTACATGTCACGCGTGGCTTTTCCTGGAGCCACCTCACGATAATCGAAGAAATTTGTTTTGCCATCAGCAAGGCGCACGAGCATGAAACCGCCTCCGCCGAGATTTCCGGCTGCTGGCTCGACCACCGCAAGAGCGAAAGCCACGGCGACTGCAGCATCTATCGCGTTGCCCCCGCGTTTTAAAATCTCGACGCCGGCTTGCGAGCCGAGTGCCTCGTCGGTGGCGACCATGGCGTGCGCGCCGCGAACGGCTTGTTGCGGCCAGACTGCGGGTATGTCGAAGTGTTTAGCGGAATGATCTTGGAGTTCGGCGGCGGTTTGCGGGTGGGTCGGAGGCGCGGTGATCGCCGCGAAGAGTGTGCATAAGGTGAGAGAAGAAAAAAAACGGAGTCTAACGTTTGCGATGGACATAAAGAAGTTGCAGCGGGTGAACGGAATGGAGGTTATTCCTCGCTGAGGAATTCTACGGAGGCGGGACCGGGCAATAGGCCGGCGGCGGTTCCGCGATTGATCAGTTCGGTGACGGCTTGCTTGCCGCGGTCGCCGTAGCCCAGGGTCCATTTATTGACGTACATGGCGATAAATTTATCGGCGACTTGCGTTTCCATATCGCGCGCGAACTGCATGGCGTAGTTGAGGGCTTCTTCGCGATGGGCGAGTCCGTATTCAACGCTCTCGCGGATGGTTCGCGAAATCTGGCGACCGAGTTCGGGACCGAGCGCGCGGCGAACCGCGTTGCCACCAAGAGGCAACGGGAGATTCGTTTTCTCGTGCCACCACACGCCAAGATCGATTACGCGATGCAGGCCCAACTGCGGAAAAAGCAACTGGCCTTCGTGGATGAGCAGGCCGGCCTCAACGGACTCGGACTGCACGGCATCCAGAATTTTGTCAAAGGGCATGACCACGGCTTCGAAATTCGGCTCGAACAATTTAAGAGTTAGGTACGCCGTGGTTTTTAATCCGGGAACCCCAATGCGTTTGCCGGCGAGTTCTTCTTTGCGTAGAGATTTTGATGACACGACGATCGGACCATAGCCTTCGCCGAAGCTGGCGCCACAATCGAGGAGCACGTATTTGTCGCGAAGAGCGGGGTAGGCGGCGAAACTGATCGCGGTGACATCGTACGTTTCCGTAAGCGCAGCTTCGTTAAGCGTCTGAATATCGGAGAGCACGTGCGTATATTTGTAGCCAGGCGTGGCGAGTTTGTGCGTGGCCAGCGCGTAGAACATGAAAGCGTCATCGGAATCCGGGGAATGCGCGAGCTTGATTTCGAGGGGTTGTTTTTCGGTGCGCGGCGCTGACTGGGTGGCAGGCATGGCGTTGATGTTTCCTTTTCTGCGTGTTGCCGGTGTCGGCTCAGTGGTTACGCCGCGCCCTTTGAGGAGAGCTACGCGCCTGCGAGCGGTGACAATGTGCGATGCAGGAGTGAGCCGAATGCGTGTGCGCCCGGGCGTGTCGGCGACGAGCCGGATCGTTTCGCAGCGCACAGACTAGCATATTGGTGGTGGGACAACAAATTCGACGAGCGAAGACTGGCGATCAGTCAGTAACTTTCTATAATCGTGCTGCAAAGTTTAGTAGCCTACTGCCAGGGCACTTGGACGATAGCATCGAGCAATCTGAATTACTCCCAACGGAACACCTTCGCTGAGAGCGCGGTGCAAACGATAAAGACCACGGCCAGCGCCGCTACATCGCCCAGATGCGCGGTCCACACGCCGCCGTTCCAGATCCCTTCAAGCAGTGACACCGCGTAGCTTAGCGGCAACACTCTTGCCGCCGCGTGGAGCACCGGCGGCAGCGATTCGACGGGTACGAAGAGTCCCGAGAGAGCGATCATCGGATACAAGATGACCGCGCCTATCGGCTGCGCAAAGCGCGCGGTAGGAACGATGCTGGCGATTAAAAAACCGATCGACAAAATGCTCCAGGTGCTGATTAGCAGCGCGACCGTAAAACCGAATAATGGAACATGAACGCCGATCGGGTAATACCGTTTGCCCGCCAGCAGCATTAAAACAAGCGTCGCTGCGGTAAGTAGAAGTTTGACGATTACGTGGGCGGTAAGGATGGTCTGCGGACGGAGCGGGGTTGCGCGGAGTCGTTTCAGGATGCCACCCTCGCGGTAGATGGAGATAATCGTGACCAGTGACAGCACTGAGCTGAAAGCGATCATGAGCGACGCGAGAACCGGTAGTCCTACGTGAATAAAGCCACTCGCAGCAAGAGCGGACGGACCAAGCCTGCGGCCGACGACTCGACCTAATATGAGAAACGCTAAAACGGGGAAACCGATCGTCCCGAAGGCCCCCAGCGGCTCACGCAGGAAGATCTTTATCTCTATCCAGGTCAATTTCCAAAGTCCACGCAGAATCATAAGAAATCCTAGTCGCGAATCAAGTGGCCCGTCAGTTTAAGAAACACGTCCTCGAGGTTGGGGACGATCATACGGAAGTCGGTGACGCGGATCCGGTTCTCCGAAAGACAATGGATTACCTCGGTGACGAGATCATCTCCCCTTCCGCGAATCGTGAATCGCGAGTCTTTGCACGTCACCTCTTCAACCCGTGGGATCGTTCTAAATCGGCCCTCAGCGGTCGGGTCGTCGGTGGCCAGCACGACGGTACGCTCAGGGCAGTGCCGATCGATGAGCCTCTGCGGAGTGTCGATGTCGATGATTCTGCCGCGCTCCATGATGGCCACCCGGTCGCACAATCGCTCGGCCTCTTCCATGAGATGAGTAGTCAAAAATACCGTCTTCCCTCGTTCTCGGATGCCGCGGACGAGGTCCCAGATCGCACGCCGCGCCTGCGGGTCCAGACCAGTGGTCAACTCGTCGAGAAACACCACTTCCGGATCGTTGATCAGAGCGAGGGCTATGAACAGTCGCTGCTTCTGGCCTCCAGAGAGGTTCATAAACCAGGCGTCCCGTTTGTCGACTAGGCCGAGTTGCTCGAGCAAGCGTTCGGCATCTATCGACTTCTTCTGGTAGAGCGAAGCCCAAAGGTCGACCGCCTCCCACACTTTGATCCGCTTTTGCAGCTGCGCCTGTTGGAGTTGCACCCCGATACGGTTCTGCAGCGTGTAGACGTTCCGGAAGGGATCAAGACCCAGAACCGAGATGGTGCCCCTGTCGGGGGTGCGCAGGCCTTCAATGCATTCCATCGTGGTGGTTTTTCCGGCACCATTCGGCCCGATCAAGCCAAAGATCTCACCATCGTTGACCTCGAACGAAACCTCGTCAACTGCCACCATGGGGCCGTATGTTTTTCGTACTCCGGAAACTTGAATAACTGGACGAGAAGCTATGAGGGTAGTCATCCCGCGTTCGCGAATGAGGTGTTGAAAAGCATCATAGAAAGATCCTGAAATGTTGTGACAAAGATTATCACGATTAAATCGAGCTTACTCTTTCTATTGCGGAAGGCGGAGATTTGGTCGCGTGATTCGCCGGGTACAACCTGAACGCGGCAATAGGATATCTCGCTACAAGTTCCGAATTCGAGGCCGAAGACCCGGCGACTAAAATCGGATGTAGTTGCGTTGAGTCGCTAGTTCCTGAGATAAATCGTTGGGCAGCTCGCGGCTAGTAACGAAGCTTGCGCGTATGAATGAAACTCTTAGTTTTCGAACTCCGTCGGCATTTCGCAAATGGCTGGCCGCAAATCATCGCCAACCGGAGGGCATCTGGCTGCGTATCTTCAAGAAAGACTCGGGAGAACCGTCGGTCACCTACGCGGAAGCTTTGGACGAGGTGCTCTGCTTCGGATGGATCGACGGCCAGAAGCAACGCCATGATGACTTTTCGTGGCTGCAGAGATTTACTCCAAGACGCGCGAAAAGCAACTGGTCCAAGATCAACACGAAACATGCAAACAGGCTGACCCAAGCGGGCAGGATGAAAGCGTCGGGGCAGACCGCTATAGACGCGGCGAAGAAAGATGGCCGTTGGAGGGCCGCCTACGATTCCCCTAGCAGGGCGACCTTGCCTGAGGATTTTTTGGCGGCATTGCATAAAAACAAGAAAGCGGCGACATTCTTCGGGTCGCTCAACAAGGCGAACCGCTATGCGATTGCCTACCGGCTTCAGACGGCAAAGAAGCCGGAAACGAAGCAGAAACGCATGAAGATCATTCTCGGAATGCTAGAGAGGGGCGAAGCGTTTCACTAGTCTCGTTAGATTCTCCCGCCGAAACGGTTCTCATGAACGTTTCATTCCATTCGACGGTAACATTTTCGCAAGCGACAACTATGTGCGCCATCGATTTTAGTTTCGCTCTAAGTGCCGAAAATCTCGATCGTTGTATTGCGGGGCGTGCGGGAGTATTCTCGCGGCCAACCGCTTGACGGAAAAAATCGCGGCTGAACCACGAACAAGGTTGCTGCCTGTCAGCGTCACCCACACAACGGAGGAATTCGATGAATCGCAAGAGGGCCCTGCTCGCAACTTGCCTATCGGTCTGCTGGACGGTTTCCGCGCTGGGCCAAAACTTGCCCTCGTCAAAACGGCCCGAGGATGTCGGCTTCTCATCGGAACGGCTTGCGCGCCTCGGCAAATTCTTTCAATCCGATATTGATAAAGGTGCAATTCCTGGAGTGGTGTTGCTGGTGGCTCGCGACAGTAAGGTTGTCTATCTGCAGGCACTCGGCTATCAGGACCGCGAGAAGAGTATCCCCATGAAGTCCGACGCCATCTTTCGCATCTTCTCGATGACAAAGCCTGTCACCAGCGTGGCGGTGATGATGCTCGCTGAAGAAGGGCAAGTCGATCTCCTCGCTCCCGTCTCGCAATACCTGCCTGAATTCAAAGACGTGAAAGTCGGCGTCGAACACTCCGATTCCGGCACGGGCAAAGCGGCTCTGTCGCTTGAAGATCCGAAGCGCCCCATGACGGTGCAGGACTTGCTCCGGCACACTTCCGGGCTGGTCTACGGGCCGTTTGGAAACTCGCTGGTTCACCAGGCCTATAACAAGGCCAATTTATTTGATGACCATCAGACATTGGCGGAGTTCGTCACTAAACTGTCAAAACTTCCGCTCGCCCACCAGCCGGGAACAGCGTGGGAGTACGGTATGTCGACAGATGTGCTGGCGCGAATCGTCGAGGTGGTTTCGGGGACGCCGTTCGATGCATTCATTGAGGAGCGCATCACCAAACCTCTAGGCATGAAGGACACCGCTTTCTACTTGCGTGGCGGGCAAGCTTCACGGCTGGCCGAACTGCAGGTGGATCCCGCCACTGGTCACCGGCCAGGCGGCAGCACTGCAGAGAATCTCACGAAAGAAAAACAGAAATGGTTTTCAGGCGGTGGCGGCTTGCTCTCGACCGCCGCTGATTACGCGCGGTTCTGCCAGATGCTTCTGAACGGGGGCGAACTCGATGGCGTACGACTTTTGTCCAGAAAAACCTTGGCGATCATGACTTCGGATCAGTTGCCACCGAACATCGCCCGGTCCGGTTACGAAGACATGGCACCGACTCCGGAAATGGGACAGAGCTTCGGGCTCGGCTTCGCGGTGCGAACCGACGTGGGCTGTAACCCGCTATCCGGTTCAGCTGGCGATTACTTCTGGGCGGGCGCTGATGGCACGTACTTCTGGGTAGATCCTCACGAAAAGCTATTTACCGTGATGATGGTTCAATTGCCCTTCCCGCAATCTGGTCGCTATCGGCGCGCCCTGCGCGAACTCGTTTATGCGGCATTGGTTCACTGAGTGGACATAGTTTGTTGAATCGCGCGAGCGAGAATACTTTTTCGAGAGATCTCTAACTGGAGAGGGTGCCGCTAGTTTTTGTCGCCGAAGCCGTGTTTTTGGCGGCACAGGCGGCAGTAGGTGGGCGGCTCGGAATTGTCGAGATAGTGCTTTACGGGTTTTACCGTCTGCAGAAAAGCGAAGATGGACTTCAGATCTTCGTCGGTCATGTTCCGGAAATAGCTGAAGGGCATCAGCCGGTTCAAATCTCGTACTCCGCCGGAGGAACGGCCAGTACGGATGGTCTTGATGAACATGGCTTCGTCGTAGTGGGAAATTCCTGAAGGATGAGTGCTGATATTCGCGGATACGACATCTCCCCAGCGGCCTACCAGTCGGTATCCGCCGCCAAACATCAGGTGCGTTTGAGCATTTCCCTTTTCATCTGCCGATGTGTGGCAGTCGTTGCACTGCGCAATTCGCGCCAGATACCAGCCATGCCGGACCTGCTCGCTGGCATCGGGAGCCAGCGCCGGTTCCATTTCCGGGTGCAGATTTACTTTGATTTCAAACGGCAACTTCGTTTTGGGCAGCGGATTTCGAATCGCGGGGAGCGAACGAAGATAAACAATTACGGACGCGACGTCTTCATCGCTTATGCTGCGAAAAAATGGGTAAGGCATGTAATCGAGTAATTCCCTGCCATCGTGGCCGATGCCACGACGAATGGCGCGTTCTAATTGTGCGTCGGTCCAGGTGCCCGCTCCGGTTTCCCTGTCGGGCGTAATGTTGGGGCAAACCAATCCATCAGGAAAAGCTTCGCCATTGTAAGCCTCATTCTTAATTACCTGGCCAGCGCCTTTGGTTCCCGGGGTCGGCTGGCCTAGGCCATTTTCAAAATCCGGTACGCTGTGACACTCGAAACAATGCGCAGGGCCTTCGACAATATAGCGGCCTCGCGCGAGGCGTTGCGCGGAAGGTTCAGCGCGAAATTCTGTAGTTTGCGCGCCCGTCGCTGAAGAATTTTGCGCGCTGGCGTGGACGAGTTGCTGCGGGAGAAGACTTTGCGGAAAAATCAGAAGAGCGGCAATCCACAAAACATTCAGCGCGAACGTGTAGCGCATCGTTGACCTCAGACTTCGCCAAAAAATGGATATCCCTCAAAGATTGCGCGGAGCGTACCGTGCGCGAAATCGTTTAGCAAGAAATATTTTGTTTTTGGCGACCCGTGGGTGATAACCGAGGACTGGTACAGATGTGGGTGGAAAATTCAGAGACCGAGCCTTTCTCAAATATCACGAGAGTGCTGCACTGCAACGAATACCTCAATACCCCAAGACCCACAATCATAAATCAACGGTGGGGCACCCGCCGCGCTTTTATGTCTGTCTCTTATACACATC
>CAXMLS010000429.1:0-4146 GCA_964194235.1 uncultured bacterium
GATGTGTATAAGAGACAGCACCTATGTAGCTCTTCACCAAGTTTCCTTTATTGGCGCATAGTGGAAGTCTCAGGCATGGTCAGCGCGTCAGAATTCCACTCGCAATGCGAGTTGCACCACGCGGGGATTGGTCAACGTGTTGGTGTATACCCCGAAGGTGCCAGGCTGATCCAGGCGATTGCCAATCGTATTGACGTCAAAGCGCACGCTATTTGTCAGGTTGAAAACATCCCAACGAAAGCGCAAGCCAATACGTTCCGTGGGATGAAATAGCTTCGAGAAGCCGGTATCGATTCCAAAATAGCCATCCCCGGTTAAGGGGTTTCGCACGCCGGACTCGCCTGGGTATTGCACCCGGAAGTCGCTAAAGACTGCGGCAGGGTTAGCGAAAGCATTGGCGCCTGGCCCACGCTTCAAGTGCTGAGACGGGATAGGCCCATTAAGCGAAGCCCAACCTTCAATATCCCAATTTGTGGGCCATGTCGACCCCTCATCAACGGTCCATGGGAAGCCGCTTGTCCAGCGGAAAATTCCGGAGATCTGCCAACCACCAATGATTCCGTTGACGAAGCGGTTGGTGCCGGACGCCCACCGGCGGCCGTGTCCCACAGGTAAATCAAAGATCCAATTTGCGTTGATCTGATGCGCTGGATTGAAATCGGAACGCGCGCGCAGTTGATTGGGCTGCCAAGTATTAATGATCTGTGCCTGGTTGTTACCGCCGGAAGTTGGAATGCGCTCGGCTTGAGATGTCCAATCCAACGATTTTGACCAGGTGTAATTGAACGCGCCTTGCAAGCCAGCGCTGAATCTCTTCTGCAGTGTTACTTGCAGCGCGTTATAGCTGGAGTCGCCGACGGTGCGCCAGGTGTAAAGCGCAGAATACTGATCGTGATAAAATCGGTAAGAAGGATATTGATGGCCGGGTACATTAAGTCCTGCTCCGGACTGGCTGTCAGGCAAATCCAGATTAAATAATGCGAAGGTCTCATTACCTACGTTGGACAAAAACTGACTATAGACCACTTGAGTCGCTGTCATTGGACCGGAACCCAAGTCTGTACCTGTCAAAGGCGCAAATAGATTTTCCCAATACTGCACCGGCTGGATACTTTGAACTGGAACGCCGGCGTGCGCTAATTTTGAAAGCGCCGTGGCAGCGGTGAAATAATCCACGCCACTCTTGGGATCGACATAATTCAGTGGCATGGCCACATCCATCTGCTCCGGCAAGCGCCGCGAGAACCGGCCGACATAGGCCACGTCGAGAACCATGTTTTTGCCGAGTTCACGTGAAATAGAAAAATCAAACGCGTGCGAATATGGGGTTTTCATATTTCGGTCCAGACCCCAGCTGATGGCGAAGGCATCACTTGAAGGCGTTGCAGGAAAACCGCCCTGAGGCGCGGCGGGAAGGAGACCGGGCGGTATGTCAGAGATACCGGTGAATCTCGGGGAGGAGCCGACACTCACCGTACCCGGAACATTCTGCACCTGACTGGAAAGTCCGAACGAGCCTGCAGCGTTGTAAGCGTTCACGGTCGCGGCGCCGAAATGGCTATAGTAAATACCGTAGCCGCCGCGAATGGAGGTTTTTCCTGCATCACCGAAAAGTTTTGACAACCAGGGACCACTAAACTCCGGAGACCAGGCGACGGCAACGCGTGGCGCGAAATTGCGGTAATCGTACTTCCAGAAATCAGGTTGACCATTGTAGCGACCATTCGGGGTGAATGACAGTTGGGGGACATTGATTGCGGCACCGCCTGTGCGGCCCTGAGAGGCGCTCTGGTCCAAATAATCCGTCAGACTATACGCCGTACAACTGCTGCCGTTCACAGTGCAAGCGCCAACTTGATTGCCGTGAGATTCTGCTGGAGGTTGCAGCAGAGTCCAGCGTAACCCTAATGTTAGAGTCAGCCTGCGCGTAATCTTCCAGGCATCTTCAGCATACGGTTCCAATTCTCGCCAGCGATAATCGCGAACGAGACGGGTACCGATTGGCAGAGGATCGCCGGATTTGGAGTAGTTGTAAACCGCATCTCCCTCGGTAACCATACCGACCAAGGTCATAACCATATTGTCGTATTCGTGGGCGAAACTATTATCGACGGCCGGAAATTGGTCTTGTGCCGGATCAAATGGAACGCCTCTGTTGGCAATTCCCGAATTAACGAGCCATCCGGAGTTGATGTGTGCGGAAGGAAACGAATTTTGTCCTGAGGAACTGTAATTGCCGATGAAACGGAAGTTCCCTCCAAATTGAAACGCATGGCTGCCTTTGCTCCAGGAAAAATTATCGTTTATGTCGTGTACGGGCACATGAAAATAAGTTGAACGCGTAAACGCCTGGGGAGGTGTCAAACCGGCGAGGGTTACTTCGGCTTGGTCAGAAATACCTGCCGTGCCGCCGCCTTGTCTTGTAAACCCGTAATGAACCACATTGACCTTGGTTGATGAGAGCAAAGCCGAATATCCAATTGCGAAGCCTCTGCTGTTATCGAGGAGCTTAGTAGCGGGAGGTTGTCCGGGGAATTGGGGGGCTCCGGCTTGCTGATCACCTTGTAAATTTCCGCGCCAGAACAAAGTATGTTTTGGAGTCAAAACATAATCGACGCGCGCGATGTAGGTGTCGAACCTTCGAGCCTCGCTAGCCGCGAAGCGAAATCCGGCAGTGTTGTAATTATCGCCGACGGTGGAATCGTTGGGCAGCGGATAGCCCTGCAACAGAGATGCGACAACCGCGTTGTTGCCAGTTCCCTGGGGATCCATCTGCATGATGTCGGCGGGAGTCAGCGTGAACAGATTTCCTTGATCGGTTTTGTAGATTAAGTTTCCTGCACGCAAGCTGGCGGTCGGGACGGTCTGGACCACACTGACAGCTTCGCGGTCATGCCGTCCCTCGTAATTCAAAAAGAAAAATAACCGGTCTTTTAAAACCGGCCCTCCGACGGAAGCTCCGAATAGATTACGGATTAACTTCGAGCGTTTATTGGGTTGGCCTCCTTCGAGTTGCGCCAGTTTCAGGAAATAATCGTTGGCCGCCAAAGAAGTGTTGCGGTTGTATTCGTAGGCAGAGCCATGGAATTGATTAGTTCCGCTCTTGGTTACCAGCGCCACCTGTGCGCCCGCGGAACGCCCCGCATCTGCATTTGCATTGCTGGTTGTGACCCGAAACTCAGCCACGGAATCCTGAGTGTTTCTAAGGACGCTTTGAAACGCGAATCCATTGTTTTGGTCATTCACGTCGACGCCGTCAAGCGAGACATTCGACTGGTCGCTACGTGCTCCGTTCACCGCACCGCTGCGGGTATCCGAGATTTGATTCAGTCGGCTGCCGAGGAACGTTACGCCGGGTTGCAAGCTCAAAAGTTCCACAACATTTCGAGCTTCGATTGGCAATTGCTCCACCTGTGCCGTATCGAAGCTGTTGCCGAGCGTGGCATCGGTAGTATTCAGCATGGGCAGTGCGGTGGTGACCTCAATGCGTTCGACGGAACTTGCGATTGGCAAATGAAAGTCCGCCGTAGCGGGCAAACTGACAATGAGGTTGAGGTCAAGCTGTTCGATCGTGCTGAAGCCATCCGCCGAAACACGCAACTTGTATGAGCCGGGAGCGAGTTGAAGGAATTGATAGAAGCCTTCTTTGTCCGTCAAGGTATCCCGAGAGACGTTGGTATCGATTCGGATAATCTCCACTTTGGCGTTGGGAATGGCTGCGCTGGACGGATCGCTTACGTAGCCACGCACAGAAGTCGTGGACTGGCCCAACACACCGGAACAAAGGAAAGTTAACAACAGGACGGACATGCTCAAGTGCTTGACGGGTGATGGCATCTCGACTCCTGAAGAAAATGTTCTACGTTTGCGATCTACCACTGCGAAGGACTCATCTGGCAGCCGTGCACACTAGCGTTAGCAAACGTTTGTTGTCAACGAAAAAATAACTTTCGCATCTTAAAATTTAAGCCTGCGCCGGGGATCGGTGTTAGTCTTGAAATAATCCGAGGCAAAAATGTGCACGTCTTAACCAAAAACTGGTGCGATTGACAAGCAAACATGCATTTGCGATAGTCTCAAAGCGGTTAGCGACTTATTCTCAAAAAGACGGATTGTGTTGCACTTCGTCACGGAGGCGATGTGAGC
>CAXMLS010000430.1:0-1746 GCA_964194235.1 uncultured bacterium
CGGAATACTTCCGGATTGCCCGTCATCCGGTACCGGATAGACGTTCAGCAACACCACTTCGCGCTACTTAGTCCCGATTAGCAGTGGTAATCGCGGCACATTCTTCACCGAACCGATCAACTCCCGTGTGGTCGGCAAGCCGGAAGTTATGATCCGTTTGGCGCTAACTTCTGAGTGGCCCGTCATCCGCCTGCAATCGCTGGCCAGCGACCTGACAACTATCAGTTGAAGGTAGCTAGTTCCGGTAGTATCCTCCGCCCGTCTTCCCGCCCCGATCCTTCGGGCCGTTGGCGGCGCCTTAGTTCAAGAAGACCAAATTATGACCGGCTACACTTGCGGCGCCTTTCATTCTAACGTATTGAGGGAATCTTTCGATCTGCTGGAAGAGAGTGAAAGCTGGAATTTGAGCGGGAATAGGATCTTTTCCAATATGGGCGCCACGAAATTTGAATTTGAGCAACGCTTCTGGATCATCGGCTTCATCTTCGGGCTGGGATTCAGCCTTTTCTTGGTCGATCACGTGAACTTCGCGGTCGCTCTGCTGCATCGGGTTGCACCCTCGATTGATCCCGATAGCGCTCAGGGAACCATCTGGTTGCGACTGATCTTTGTTTCTGGCGCGAGCCTGATATTCCTTGCCGCGTATCTTCGCACTTGGGCTACCGCCTACCTCCGCACCGAAGTCGTCCATGACGCCAGCCAGCATTCCGAGGCGTTGGTTGCCGATGGCCCCTATCGGTACGTTCGCAATCCTTTGTATCTGGCTAATCTACCTCTAGCCGCTGGTATTGGAGTCATGGCCAGTCGCCTGGGCTGGCTCTTCATGGTAGTTGGCATGTGGGTGTTTGTACATCGCTTGATCCGTCGAGAGGAAGACGGCCTGCTCCAAAGCCTAGGCGATTCCTACAACGCTTACTTGAAGTTGGTTCCAAGGTTCTGGCCTTCACTATCACCACGCATGGCATCCGGGGGTGGTCAGCCTCGGTGGGGACAGGCGATTGCGGGTGAAATGATGTTTTGGCTGTTCGGTGTGGCGATGTTTTGCTTCGCCATTACTCTGAACATCAGGTGGACAGGGATCGTGTTCATTTCCAGCTTCGCGTTCTACTTCGTCGTCGTTCCCCTTGTTAAGAAACGGGCAACCACATCCATCTCTAAACCTGCCCCCCCAAAGTAAAATCGTGTTCACAGAATTGCGGGGGTGTTGATAAATCCTCTTTTCACCCATGAATCTCCAACCGGGCGAGTTGACTGCTCGGCTAGCTACCCCCATGTGATTACTTCGCGCACTCTTCCGCAATCCGGTTATGTCCGAGTTGCCCGTCATCCACCCGCAATCGGCGACGCGACGGTTGAGTCCTTCATTATGTCCGGGCCCCTGTCCCAAGACTTTTCCTTGGTCCAGTTGACTTGACCTACTCGCGACTGTAACCTCTTGCGCAAAGCAACCCAGCTCAACCCAAGAATCGCCCCAGACGTCTATGTTTAGTGAACAGGACAGTGCCATGGACGAAAAACCCCTGCGCAGTGTTGATAAGAATGCCACCACGCAAACTAGAGTGGCTAATCCAAACGATTTGCCAGTCTCTTCTGATGCGCCACCTTCAGGCGGCCGTCGCAAGTTCCTCGGAAACGTAAGTAGTGTTGCCGTCGCCGCCTTGACTGCCGGCGCGATCGGCTTGGAACCTCTGCTCGGCGGAAAAGAGTCGATCGCCGACGCGTCGGTCGTACCCTATAGTCCTGAGG
>CAXMLS010000431.1:0-3092 GCA_964194235.1 uncultured bacterium
GCCCTGGAAAGTGTGCTTATCCGTTCCGCAAATACCGGACATTTCCATCTTAACGATTACACACCCGGGTGCAGGGTCCGGTAGCGGAAATTCTCGAATTTCGTAGTGCCCCGGTTTGATCAGTGTGGCTGCGAGTACGGCATGAGCCGACATAAATAAATGCTTTCTATGATCCGTGCGTTCCTGCGGGAACGACCGAAGTCCTTACGGAAAGGATCGGGAACGGTAAAATTAGTAAGTTTATTTTCTCTAAAAACTCAGTTTTAGCGAAAGTTGGCCAATGCGGGGCGGCGCGGCCGCGCTGACCTGGCCAAAGGAAGATGAGCTCGCCACGCCCGTCTGAATATTGAACGAGGTAATTCCACTCGGCGTCGCAAATTGGGCATGATTAAAAATATTAAAAAGCTCCGCCCGAAATTGCAGATTGAAGCGTTCGGACAATTGAGTGCTCTTGAGCAGTGCAAAATCCCAATTGTTAACGCCTGGCCCATGGAAAAATCGCCGATTCGCGGTGCCTTCCTGCCCCAATGCGGATGGCCCGAATGCGGCCGGACTAAAGTATTGCCCTCCTGATTTTCGTGGATCCGTTATGTTGAGGGGCCCGACGAGATTAGGAGTGTCCACGGAGAGGGGAATCGGCCCACCGAAGGATGTGCCCAGCAACGATTGATCATCCGTTTCTACGAGGGTGACGGGAAGACCAGTAGCAAAGCGGGTTATTCCGCTGACTTGCCATCCATTCACAAGTTTTCTCGGTCCTCCAAACTTATCGAATGGTAGGAGGTAGCTATAGCTCACGACGAAATTGTGGGTACTGTCGAAAGCGGAAAGCCCACGGCTGAGTTTCGGATTAATCGGATTGATCTGCTCGCCGTACCCGGAAGAATTGTCCAGTGCCTTGCTGAAGGTGTAGCCGACAAGCGACTGAAAACGACCGCTTGTATGGCGCCAGTTGATTTGCGCAGAATTGTATGCGGAATTGCCGACAGTTATGAAATAGGAATCGTTTCCGAACGGCACGATCGGTCCACTCACCACTCCACCAGGCGGAAGTACCACGCCGCTAAACGGCGTCCGTGTTCCAATCACCAGCGACCCGTCAGGGCGGGTATAGATACCGTTTTCACCGCCGGGACCACAAAGCGGCGAACCAGGAAGCACCTCGGCGGGTTGGCTGACGCTCAAGCACAAAGAGGGGTCGCCTGGGTTCGCAGACTTGGCCGAGAGAAGCCGATGGCCCTGCGTACCAACATAGCTCACCGTCAACAAATCATATTTTGTAAGCTGCCGTTGTACCGAAAGTTCATAGGTTTCGGCATAAGGCAATCGATTCTTGTTGTAAAAACCCGGCGAACCGCCAATCGTACCGAACGCATTAAAGAATTCGGCCAGAGTGTCATACGGAGAACCATGTGCCGGATTGGCCGCCGAGAAATTTTTAGGCGGAGCAGGAACTGGAAATAGGTTCTGAATCGACGTCCCGGTGGCGCGGTTCGTGAATGGAGCCGCAAACGCAGAACCAAATTGCCCAGTAAAGTTTCCAAATGGCGCATCTCCGATTTCGTTAAAGTCGCTTGATCCCTCGAAGGCGGTATAGAACATGCCGTAACCAACACGGATACTGGTGGTTCCCGGCTTTCCAAGAATTTTACCGAACTTTCCATCGTGATCGCCAAACGAATAGGCGAGTCCGAGTCGCGGAGAAACGTTGTTCCAACGAGTTGGAGCAAGCGAACGCGGGACTCCCGGATCGCCAGGGTAAACCCAACCGACAGGTGAACCGGGAAAAACGACCGACTGCTCTCCGGGAATCAATGTTTGGATTTCGTTGTATTTCTCGTGCCACGGAGCGCTGACGTCATACCGCACTCCGTAATTCAAAGTGAGATTCGATCTAACGCGCCAACTGTCTTGTGCATATAGCCCAAGGTAAAAGTTGCGGCCATAGGATGGATAGGACTGGCCCTGAACGAAGGAACTCGGCGCGCCTAAAAGAAAATCAACAAAGTCATTTCCTGTCTCGCTAGTCCCACCGTTGAATTTGGTTCCAAAGAAAAAATTGCCGTTCGCGACGTTGATAAGATTTTCTTCCAGCTGGTTGTAGTGATATTGGCCGCCAAATTTCAAGGTATGCGTGCCAATTACCTTGCTGAAGTTATCGAGGACCTGGTAAATGTTTTCGGTGATACGGTTCGGACGGCTAGGCACGCCAATCACGAAGTTATTAAAATCAATTTCCGGAACGCCCTCAACATTCGGTGCTCCAGGAAACACGCCGGGAGCCCCACCGTTGGCCGAAACAAATCCGAGATTAGCGAGCGTCGTTCCTTTTCCGCCCAGGGGCTGATTCAACGTGACATCCAGGCGAAAATACGCGAGCCGAAATTCGTTGACCGCAGCGGAACTGAAGGTTTTGGTATCCCCGAGGTTAATGCTGTGTGTGTGTCCCTTGCCGTCTACGCTGAATCCCGGATACAAGGGTGCGTTCGAAGCCCAGTACGGATCGATTCGATCGTATTTGTCGTTGTAATAATAAGCGGACAGAAGGCCGAAACGCGAGTTGGCGTCCAAGCGACCGCTGAATTTGTTGTCGCGCAGATTTATTTTTCCGGCGCTGGTTGAAAAAGTCGGAATGCCCGTGCCGGTCACACCATTAGCCGGCAGAATAAACGGCAAGAGATTAGTGGAAATTGGGGAGAATGCGCTGGGCGCCAGCCGCGCATTCGGGAAAACACACTGGGTCGCGTTGGTGCAAGTCGTGGTGTAGTAGGGCTCACCTGCCGTAACCGTTTGCCCAAGCTGCTGGCTCAATTGTGTGGCCCAGGCTGAGCCGTTGACGGAGGTCCCCAAAAGGCTTTGGGCTACACCGGACAGGTCTCCCTGCTCCAAGGCGGCACTAGGAGCTCCGGTGATCGTTTGAGGAACTGCTTGAACAACGCGATTACCCTGATAATCAGCGAAGAAAAATATGTGATCGCGCGCGACGGGCCCTCCGAAAGTCCCCCCAAACTGGTTCTGATGATAACTGCCTCGCCGTCCGGACTCAAAAAAGTTGGCAGCGTCCAGCTTCGTATCTGTCTCTTATACACATC
>CAXMLS010000432.1:0-2707 GCA_964194235.1 uncultured bacterium
GCCATACGCGCAGCCGGCGGTATGGCTTGGATAGCGGAGTGTGACCGCGAAGCTCTCATTTGGTGCAAGAAGGCATTTATTGAGTCCTACTTGGCTTGGGACGAAATGGAAAAAGGGACATACCTTTTACCTGACGGCCCGATTAAAGATGCATTCGCCGCGGCTGCAGCAGCGAAAATATTACCAGAAGGGAATTTCCAACTAGCAAAATCAGCCTCGCCGAATAGGCCCGAAGTCATTGAAAGCGCCAAAGACCCATCAGCATCCGAAAAAAACGTTGTTGAACCCAAAAAGTGAGGCAAACGACGTTGGACAACAAAATGAGCCAAGAAGTTCCAACTGCTTCGCAAGCCTTCGCGGGAACCGGCGAAAACCTGCTCACGGTCGAGGAAGTCGCTGAATTTCTTCACGTGTCTGTCTCTTGGGTTTACGAACGCACACGAAAGCGCACCATCGAACGAATCCCGGGTTTTCGATTAGGGAAATACTGGCGCTTCCGTCGCGGAGATGTACTCACATGGATCGATAAGCAAAAAATCGGGATCGCGTAAATGCTTGACGTTAAGACTACAATCTTTGACGACGCAGAAAGGGGCGGACGAGCCAGCGGAAAGGAGTCAATGGCTCGACCGCGATATCAAGATGGAAGTGTAGTTGCACGCGGTAAACGTAGAAAAGTATGGGTTTTGCGATGGAGAGAAGACATGCTTCAACCTGACGGTTCAATTACGAGAATTCAGCGTGCTGAAACGTTGGGACCGGTCAGCATCATTAACCGACAAAAGGCGCGCGCTATTCTCCAGGAACGAGTGGGTGCAGTGAACCAGGGTCAGCGCCGACCGCAGGCTGCCATAACGCTCAACGATTTCGTTCGAGTGGAATGGCGGCCGAACGCGGAATTGGCCCTGAAGAAAAGCAGCGTGAGATATTACGGTTTCCAACTTAGCCATCAGATTCTGCCTGTTCTCGGCGCCAGTTGTTTATGCGATCTGACCCGGTCACAGGTGGAAGCCTTGTTGTCAGATTTCAGACGGAAGGGGCATGCGGGCGCCACGATTCGTGGTGTTCGTGCCACGCTCTCAACGGTTTTGCAAGCCGCTGTTGAGCGTGGCTACCTCGAGAAGAACCCGGTGCACGGAATCCGCATTCGCGAAGCGGATTCAAAACCGCAGCGCCGATTTTACTCACCGGCTCAAATCCGCCAACTTGTACGCGAGCTTACGGAACCGTGCCGCGCCGTTGTTTCAATCGCTGTACTCACTGGTTTACGGATCGGAGAGATTCTGGCTCTTCGTTGGAAACGTGTAGACCTATTGCGGAATACCATTGAAGTTTCCGAAACGTTTTCGGATGGCGCATTCGGCTCTCCGAAGACCCGCAGCAGCAATCGCGTTCTTCCGATGAGCTTAGTCCTTCGTACCGTACTTGAAAATCATAGGGCTGGTGCGGGAGTCATCGCGCCGGATTCGTTGATTTTCACCACAGCGAAGGGAACGCCGCTAAGCTCGAAGAATCTTTACAACCGTGTGCTCGCTCCAGCATGTGACCGAATTAAACAGCCACGAATCTCGTGGCATTCATTTCGCCACACGCATGCAACGCAGCTTGCGGAGGTTGGGGAGTCAATCAAGACCGCGCGGGCGCTTCTTGGCCACTCGGACCTTGCGACAACTCTCAACATGTACGCCCACGTGATCCCGAGATCGCAACGCCGCGCGGTGGAGCGGGTTGCCGGGATTTTGTTCTCAGATGTTCTCAAGTTGGACGAGAGCACCGAAGACAAACGTGTCAACTGATTGTGTAGTTTGAACTTAGAAAGAACGTGGTGAACCGGGCAGGACTCGAACCTGCAACCCGCTGTTGAATCCAGAAATGCTATGTAGTTGGTTCTTCAAGCATTTCCTTACGTCATGAAACATGGTTTAGCAGGGTATTCGGCAGAGTTCTGTGCCCAAACTTGTTCCCAGATTCGCCAGGCGAAGCCGGTGGACTGCAAAACCTACCGAGGCGAGCGCAATCGACTCCAACAACTCCATCCATTGCTTCTAATTACTAATGTTTCCAATAAATCGGGTGACTTTGACCCCAAAAACTGCGCAGAAGTGTATATGCTTCCCCGCCACGGCGGGCAAGTGCATCTGCGAAGGAGGGAGTATGGCGAAGAGAAAGTATTCAGAAGTGGAGATGATCGGAGCGCTGAAGCCGTTGGAAGCAGGGCGGATGTGGGTCGGGAAATGGGCGTGTCAAAGCACAAGATTTACGCGTGGAAGGCGAATTACGGCGGGCTGGATGTGAACAAGGCGCAGCGGTTGCGGCAGATCGAGGATGAAAATCATCAGCTGAAGAGCTGGTGGCGGATAATGCTGTAAGCGGTGATTGCAGAAAATGGATGGGGCTCGTAGGTCTGCGCGAGGATGTAAGCTGGCTCTTCGCACGTCTTCGGTAGGTCCGCGCGACTTGGCCTTACGGAGTGTTCTTCGGAATTTTCAGCGCGCCGGTGATCGCGTCGTAGTCGGATTGTGAAAGCGCCCGGCTGTGCGTTTGGCATCCAATCCCTTCTCTACGTTCTTGCGCCGTAGCTCGTAGCTCTCCCACTCCGGATCGCTGGTGTCGACGAGGTCACCGCCTACCGCTCCCTTCGCTGATTGGCTCGGAACGCGCATGCTAGACAAGCAGGTGGCCTAGCCCGGAATTCTCACTAAGAATA
>CAXMLS010000433.1:0-1595 GCA_964194235.1 uncultured bacterium
GATGTGTATAAGAGACAGCTCTAAGGGAGCTGTCATGTCAGAACTGGCCCGCACGGGTCTTTCCATCGATCGAGAACTTCTTGCCAGATTCGATCTGGCCATCGCCAGGAAGGGTTACAAGAACCGGTCCGAAGCGGTGCGCGATTTGATTCGCGATAATTTAGTCTCCGAAGAAGCCGATACCAATAAAGTGATCGTCGGAACGCTTACTTTTATTTACGATCATCATCAGGCGAACCTGACAGAAAAACTTGTGGATGCGCAGCACCACGCGGGGAGCAGCGTGCTCGCGGCTACGCATGTGCATCTCGATCATCACAATTGTCTGGAAGTGGTGATGATGAAAGGCCACAGCGGGGCGCTGCGCGAATTAGCCGATCGGATTCTGAGCCTGCGCGGCGTAAAACACGGCCAACTGGTAATAACCAGCACCGGGAAGGATTTGAAGTAGCGGGCATTGCGTTTGGGGTATCGGGTTAACCGCCGGCGCGTTTGGTATCGGCGGGACGGCGCAACGCGGTGCGGGCTACGGCCAAGCGGCGCTGTTCGACTTTATCGTGCTGCGTTTGGGCTCGAGCGGTAAGGCGCTCGTAATCCAGTCCCTGCAATCGCGCATCGGATGGAGCGGTGGCCGCAAGCGCGCGCCACAGCGCCCATTTTCCGTGGATGCCGAGCTGCAGAAACTCGAGAGCTTCGAAGGTTCCGAGTCCATCTCCGTCGGCGTGGCGCAACTTCAGGCGGCTCACTTTTTCAGCTATCCACGAAGTGAGTTCTTTGAGGCCGCGAGAACCGGCACCGATTTTCTCCGCTAGTTTTTGCAAGGTGTCGCGGTCTGCTTCGATTTCCACCAACAACTCCGAGACGAACGGGCCCAGCGAGTCGTTCTGGTGCTCGTCGCGCATATGCTTGACGAGTTCAATGGCGTGCGCGGCGCCGGCCAAGTGATCGGTCAAGTATGTAGCTAGCGGATCATCCATGGAAATCCTCCGGCGGCGGAGTTATTCGCCCTGACGCCGTTCTGATTTTTCGCCGGGTCAGCCACGCCTAAATCCGGCCAAATTAGAATTACATGCGGCTGATTTTAATGTAGCGCGCCACATCGGGCGCGCTCACGATTACGAGGTACAAAGCAGCGAGGCTCAATGCCACTAATGCAATCCGTCCCATGGTGTTCTCCTGTCGGCCAGATTTGATTTCCAATCCAACGTTAAATTCTCTCGTGAGTCTTGTGTTTGACATCGTAGCAGTCAATCCAGTGGATGCTGTAGTGCAATGGCTGATTGCGAGCGTACAGATATTTATCGGTACCACCTTTGAATCCAATTGGGTCTTCCCTGAGGAACCTCTCGGCACTCGCATCGTCTAGGAGTAGTCAGCAGAAAGAACGCTAGGATCCAACTGCTGTTTATGAATTTCATTTCTTGACCCTTTCAAGCTACGCCGCGATGCATCGTGGTAGCCTTGGTTACTAATTCTCGTCGCCATAATCATGTGGTGCGGTTGTGCCTCGCCAAAATCTCATCCGGCGCTGAAAACGGCGTGATTCCCCGTTGTGACGTTTGAATACGACGCGCGAATTAAACCAGGAATCCTCC
>CAXMLS010000434.1:0-7981 GCA_964194235.1 uncultured bacterium
AGATGTGTATAAGAGACAGAAGTTATATTATGTTAACTAGAAAATCGGGACCCATTCTAACTCGTTATTGCCCATCTACCCTTAGACCCTTTCCACCTTCTCTACCGTATGACCGAACAATTAAATTCTCGAGTCAGATACTCCTCCGGAAACCTTTCCTGTTTCTCCGGTGTCAAAGCAGATAGTCCAGAGTCGTTGCAGATTTGCCCGCTGGCTGGAGGCACGCTTCGATGCTTGAGGCAAAAGGACTCTCCAAAAGCTACGGATCCGTTCCTGCCATCCAGAGCATAGAATTCTGCCTTGATCGGGGACAAGTTCTGGGTTACCTCGGACCGAACGGTTCTGGCAAAAGCACTACCGTCAAAATCCTGACCGGTCTGCTCAAGCCTACTCAAGGTCAGGTCATCTTTGAAGGGAGAGACATCCAAAGCGATCTAACCGGCTACCGCAAGCGGTTAGGGTACGTGCCAGAGGAAGCCAATCTGTATCCGTATCTGACGGGCCAGGAATACCTGGAGTTGGTTGGAACACTGCGAGGCATGGCTCAGCCAAGAATGAAGGGGAAGATTGATTCCCTGCTTGAACTCTTCTCACTTTTTCCGCGCCGCCATATTTCCCTCGGGTCTTATTCGAAGGGGATGCGTCAACGCATACTGCTGATCTCCGCCCTCATGGACAATCCGGAGGTGCTGATTCTTGACGAGCCACTTTCCGGCTTGGACGTCACCTCCGCGCTCATATTTAAAAATCTTATCCAGGGCTTGAGCGCGAGAGGCAAGAGTATTTTCTACTGCTCTCACGTACTCGAGGTGGTGGAAAAAGTTTGTTCGCAATTGCTGATCCTCAAGAACGGCCGGATCATCGCCAGCGGATCGATCGAAGAGGTCCGCGAACGGCTCGGGCAAGCTTCGCTTGAGCGAATCTTCCTGCATCTTGTGGAAGAGCGGGACGTCAACGAAATCGCCAATAATATCGTCGAGGTCGTGGTGTCCTCGTGATGGCTCAGTGGAAGCAAGCGTTCCGGAAAAAGTGGGCGGCCTGGTCCGGGCGGCCCTTTGCATTACTTTTGCGCCTGTTCATTGGCCGGGCCTTCCATGGTGCCGGAGATTCTGGATCGGCGGAGATGGATGTCAGTGCGGGTGTAATCCTGATCTTGCTGGCGATGCCTGGCGTCTTGGTCTCGCTGCTGATGTTTGAGAAATATGGTTCGCTAATTCGCTATCTCCGTGGCGATGGTGTGTTCGACCCGTACGCAGCGACGATACCCGACGAGTATTTCTTTATTGTTCTTTCCATGGTCGTGACTGGCCTGGCCGCGCTGTGGCGCTGGGAAGCTCTTTTTCTGGATCGGCGCGATTATGTGAACATCGTTCCATTGCCCGTCTCCCTTGGCAAAATCTTCTTTGGAAACCTCGCGGCGATTCTCGCGTTCGTCGGCGCCTTAACCATCGACGTGAACGCTGTAAGTTTTGTATTGTTCCCGCTGGCCGTACTGGGTTCACAGAATTCGTTTGCGATGCTCATTCGTTTTGGCGCAGGTCATGCAATCGCTGTAGTTCTGGCTAGCACATTCAGTTTCCTTGCGGTGTTCGCGCTAATCGGTTTTCTGATGGCCGTGCTCCCTCATCGCTTGTTCCGCAGCATTTCCATGTACGTTCGTTTTGCAATCGCACTGTTTCTTCTCGCCCTACTTGCTACCAGCTTCGCTGTTCCGCCTTTGCTGTCGCGAATGCAACTCGGGAATGTGGGTGGGGCCGCGCTATTGCCACCGCTGTGGTTTTTGGGCGTATGCCAGACAGTCTGGGGCAGAGGCGACGATCTGTTTTTTGCCGCGATGACCAAAGTGGCTGTTCTAGCCGTAGGAATTTCCCTGCTGATTGCAACCCTGGCCTACACGCTCAGCTTCCGGAGATTCTTTGTTCGCATTCCGGAGACAGCGGACATCGGTCCTCTTCCCCGCGCGCAATCTCATCACTTGCCGGGCAGACTATTTGAAAAAGCGATTCTACGAGACGCACCTCAACGTGGAAGTTTCCATTTCATCGCGCAAACGCTACTGCGAAGTGACACACACCTGCAGATCGTGATGGGCTTCATTGCAGTGGGGCTTATCGTTTCCGCGCAATCGGTAGCATCGGCGTTGGATGCTGGCGGAGTTCAAAGCTTACGCACCCCCTCCGTGGGTCTTTTATCTATTCCCTTTATCCTCGGATTTTGCGTCGTTGCCGGAATTCGCCTGGCGTTTGCGATTCCGTCCGACTTGCGGTCCAATTGGGTTTTCAAGTTGTGGTTAGACCGGGACAATGTGCAACCACGATCCATTGCGCGAAAAGCGCTATTTACTTTTTGCCTCGGTCCGCTAATTCCCAGCTGCTTTGTCTACTCGATGATTCTGTGGGGAACGACTGTGGCAATCTTGCACACCGTCATTTTCACAATATCCATTTGCGCCCTCGCGGAGCTATTGCTCTTACGCTTTCGCAAGATTCCGTTTACAAGTTCTTACCCGACTTTCCAAAGCCACTCGCCACTTATTATCGTGATGTATCTATTTGGATTTTTGATTTTCACTACGTACATTCCGCAAATGGATTTGTGGTCGCTGGCTGATCCTTGGCGAGCGTTCTGGTTCGTCCCGCTGTTAGCCGGTGAGCTAGTTTCCGTTTATCAATACCGGAAACAGATGCTCGAGATGGACAAACAACTCATTTTCCAGGACAGCTTGGTAACGGGATTTTAGTGGGTGACAGGTTTGGTTCTGGCTAGTTCGTACTTGAGGTTTTGCTCGATCAGGTGCGGGTCGGCGCCGATGATGCGGCGACCGTTGATGAAGATCGTGGGCGTGCTATTGACGTCCAGTGACACGCCGTTAGCGCGGCTGGCTTCGATAGCGGCAGCGGTTGCGGAATTGGCCATGCAGGACTTAAAGGCGTCGGCATTGAGGCTCATCTGGGAGGCGTAGTCGGTCATCTTGGCGTAGGAATTTTCGGCGGAGATGATGTCCTGATTGTCGTAGATGAGGTCGTAGAGCTTCCAGAAGGCTTTGGGATCCTGCTCGTTGGCGCAACGTCCCGCGAGGGCGGCGGTGCGTGCCCAGGGATGGACCTGGTCGAGGGGAAAGTCCTTGAAGATGAGACGCACCTGCGGATAGTTCACGAGCAGGCCACGCAGCACGTCGTGGAGGCTACGGCATACGGGACACTCGAAGTCGGAGAACTCCACCATGGTGATGGGAGCGTTCGGGTCACCCAGCGAAGGGGCGCCCTTCAAGTCGAGCTTGGCGCGATTCTCTGCCAGCGGGTCTTTAGTAAGGTCAGAAAGTTCGCCGCGCAATAAATATTTCCCGTCTTTGCTGACATAAAATTTTACGGACTCAACGTTGTCGGCCATTTTTACGTCAATGGCAGTTTCGAGTAAGCCCGGGATGTCGGATGGCTTCGGCGGACCAACGGTAACTTGAATGTCCGGTCCGAACGCGTACAGGTTGCGGAGATAAGCTTCGACAGTTTTTTGAATCGCGGACGGTGCCTGAGCAGGGGTTGCGGATGCGGCTGGCGGCGCGGATTGCTGCGCGCAAAGAGCAGTAAGTGTAAACAGGCTCAGAATAAAGACCGCACTGATTCTAGACAGTGGTTTCACGACTCTCCTAAGACTTCCCTATTCTTAAAATGACGTTCGAATTCGGCCGTGCGGATCATGGAATCCAGCGCTGGGCGATGGGGAACGGACGGCCAAAACCGAAAGCGCGCGACGTTATTTTGAGTCCGGGTGCGGCTTGCTTGCGTTTGTACTCGTTACGATCGACCAGCAGCGCGATGTCGCGGACAAGTTTTAAATCGTAGCCAAAGCGATCGGCAATTTCCTGCGGGCTACGCAAATCTTCAATATAGGCTTTGAGAATGCGGTCGAGGACTTCGTAGGGCGGGAGGATGTCCTCGTCCTTTTGATCGGGGCGCAATTCCGCAGAGGGCGGCTTGTCGATGGTCGATTTAGGGATCACTTCCCTCTCGCGATTAATCCAGTTGGCCAGTTCATAGACCATGAGCTTGGGCACGTCCGAGAGAATCGCGAGACCGCCGGCCATGTCGCCGTACAGCGTGCAGTACCCGACGGCAAGCTCGGATTTGTTTCCCGTGCTGAGCACCATGGAGCCGAATTTATTGGAAAGCGCCATCAAATAATTTCCACGGATGCGCGCCTGAATATTTTCTTCGGTAACGTCGGGAGCCAGCGTTCCGAAGGTGGGAGCGAGCGCCTGCAAATAGGTTTCGAATACTTCCCCGATGGGCACGGTGATCATGTCAATGCCGAGATTTTTGGCCACGATAGCGGCGTCGGTTTTGCTGCCTTCGGAGGAAAATGGTCCGGGCATGGAGACACCGAGAACATTTTCAGCGCCGAGCGCATCGGCGGCAACGGCCGCGACTACGGAAGAATCGATGCCGCCGCTTAGGCCGACGAGAACTTTTTTGAAACCGCATTTTTGCACGTAGTCTACGGTGCCCGTGAGAATCGCGCGGTACGCATAGGCAATTTCTTCGTGAGGCTGATCGTGAATTTCGCCCTTGCCAGTGACGGTATCGAAGAAAACCAGGTCTTCTTCGAACGCGCGCGCCTGGGCCGCGACCGTGCCATCGGCGGTGAGCGCCATGCTGGCACCATCGAAAATCAAACTGTCATCGCCGCCCACTTGATTCACATACACGATGGGGCGGCGATGATGCACGGCGATGGAACGCAGCATTTCAAGGCGCAGGCCACGCTTGTCGATGGTGTACGGCGAAGCGGAGATATTGAGTAGGACGGTAGTTCCCTGCGCGATGATTTCGGTGACGGGATCGCGATCATAGCGGCAATTGGCCCAGAAATTTTTATCGTTCCAAACGTCTTCGCAGATGGTGATGCCGAGCTGTTCGTTGTCGAGGCCGTAGACGGATTGGCGGTCGGCAGGCTGAAAATAACGCGACTCGTCGAAGACGTCGTAGGTGGGCAGCAACATTTTGCTTTGCTCGAACACCACGCGGCCATCGCAGATGAGCGCGGCTTTATTGGCGATGGATTTTCCGTGGCCATTTTTGACGCGGCCGGCGTAGCCCACGATGGCTGGCAAAGGAAGCTTGGCGGCCAGCTCCTTCAGTTCTTTGTGATTGCGATCGATGAAGGCGGGGCGCTCAAGGAGGTCTTGCGGAAGATAACCGCAAAGGCAAAGCTCAGAAAAAACGGCCAGATCGGCGCCGCGTTGATGTGCGGCTGTCGCCAGACTCAAGATGCGAGCGGCATTCCCTGCGAAGTCACCGACGGTAGGATTAAACTGCGCGAGCGCTATTTTCATGCCCGTAATTCAGGATACGGATGGATTGGTGGGAATGCAAATGCGCGAGTGAGGAGTGTTTCGAGACAAACAAATCAAAGAAAGGGGAAGCGAAGACACGTGCGTGGCTCTAGGCGATATTTGGGTGTGGAATACCAACCAAGGTGAAAAGCTAGTCGCCGTATTCCAGGGGTGGATTGGCCTTGGGCGGAGGAACGAGCGGATAGGGACGATCCGTGCGGGGTTCGGAGCATTTCAGTAGGACGGGCACGAGATTTGTGTAGAGGTGCATTTTATCGAGCAGGCAGACGGCGCCATAGCTTTCCGCCAGCGATTTGGCGTCGTCATCATTTGCGAATGAGATGGCTATCGTACAATCCACGCAATGCAATTGAGACTTTACGACGGACGGCAAAAAATCTCGTTTTTCCGGCATGTGCAAATCAATGACCAGCACGTCGGGCTTCAGGTCCGCGAGCATCTGCATGGCGGCAGCAAAGGTGGAAGCTTCTCCAACTATGTCAATGCGGGGGTCGTCTTCAAGCAGACGTTTGATGGCCTGACGCATGACGTCACTATCGTCGGCGAGCAAGATCTTAATGGGCATGTTCTCCTCCGGGCTGTCGGAGACGTGAACGAGTCGGAACTACCACGGGTGTTATAACAGAAGCTTGAGTTAAGGCCTAGCGCAAGTTGAACTGTAGGACACCCTACACTGCCGTTTAGTGGCGGTATTACGAAAGTAGGGCTCCAGACATAAAAAGGCCCCTGAATCGAAGGATTCAGGGGTCATAAAATCAGCGGAACTAAACGGATGTGCGGCGCGATTAAACGCTAAAAGAGCTGCCGCAACCGCACGTGCTCTTCACGTTAGGATTGTTGAATTTAAAACCGGCGCCTTCTACGGTCTCGATATAGTCGATTTCGATGCCTTCGAGATACATGGAACTCATCTGGTCGACGGCGACTTTAAGGCCATCGAATTCAAAAATCTGGTCGGTATCGTTCGTCTGATTCTCAAAAGCCATGTGGTATTGAAACCCGGAGCAGCCACCGCCCACGACGGCCACGCGAAGGGCTGTCGGCGATGGGCTCTGCATGTTCATGATTTCTTTGACTTTTGTGCTGGCGACGGGCGTCAGGTTAATCATAAGTCTTTGGCCTCCGATCACGGACTCGTCCGCGATCTACTGAACATTATTATAGCAAAATCCGGCGCGATGCACATCTGCGGCGTTCCTAGGCACCCATTCGACTAGAAACAACCGAACTCCGCGCACGTGCTAGAGCCGGGAACATCGCTTACAATATGATGCAATTATGAGACATAAGGTCACGCTAATACCCGGCGAAGGAATTGGTCCGGAGGTGTCGTCCGCGGTGCGGCGAATTCTGGCGGCCACGGGCGTACTGATCGATTACGACGAACTGGAAGGCCGCACGGACAAGAGCACCGAAAAAGGCCAGGAGATGAGCCAGGCGGCGGTCGAATCGGTGCGGCGCAATCACGTCGCGCTGAAGGGACCGATGGCTACGGCGATTGCCGGCGGGGCGCGAAGCGTAAACGTCGCGCTGCGCAAGACGCTGGACCTGTACGCCAACCTGCGTCCGGTGAAGAATCTGCCGGGAGTGAAATCGCGCTTCGAAAACGTGGACGTGGTGCTGGTGCGCGAAAACACCGAGGACCTGTATTCCGGGCTGGAACATGAAGTGGTCCCGGGCGTGGTGGAGAGCCTGAAAATTATTACCGAACGCGCGTCGACAAGAATTGCGCGGTTCGCGTTCGACTACGCCAAGAAAAAAGGGCGCAAGAAGATTCACGCCATTCACAAAGCCAACATCATGAAATTGTCGGATGGACTTTTTTTGAAATCGATCCGGGCGGTGGCGAAGGAATTTCCGGAGATTGAGTATCTGGAAATGATTGTCGATAACGCGTGCATGCAGATGGTGCTGAATCCGCAGCAATTCGATGTGCTGCTGCTGCCGAATCTGTATGGCGACGTGATGAGCGATCTGGCCGCGGGACTGGTGGGAGGACTGGGAGTGGTAGGCAGCGCGAATATCGGCGATGACGCAGCGATGTTTGAAGCGGTGCATGGCACGGCGCCGGATATTGCCGGAAAAGGTCACGCGAACCCCACTGCCCTGCTGCTGAGCAGCATCTTAATGCTGGATCATCTGGGAGAACTATCGGCGGCGCGACGCGTGGAGGCCGCACTGGAAAAAGTGTATCGCGAAGGGAAGCACACGACGCGGGATTTGGGTGGCAGCGCGGGGACGGATGAGTTTACGGATGCGGTGATTGGGGCGCTGAAGTAGATGTTGCACAAAAAAATAAAATCCGCCGAAGATGTGAATTTTCAGACGTGGGAGAACGAAATCAGAGCTCGATCGAACGCTCTCAGCACTCACTTTCGTGGGAGCGGAGCGGCCCGTGGAATGTAACGCCGGAAAGCATCGAGGCTGTTCATTGGGTGTTGTGTCGGTTCTTTCACGAATATTGCCGCGATGAGAATAAAGTAAGCGCTTTGCCCGGTTTGCGCGTGATCGAGGACTTGAGCCGCGAGTGGTTGATTCTGGCGGGTGCAAGGGCCGTTGACACTCACCGAAACCGATCACTTCCGATACTGTTCTTCGCTGACCTGTTCCATCCAGTCAACAACCTTA
>CAXMLS010000435.1:0-3941 GCA_964194235.1 uncultured bacterium
AGCACCGGCGGGCGCATTCGCGGAACAGTGACGGATATCAGTGGAGCGGCGGTGACGGGGGCGAACGTAACTCTGCGCAATGAGGCCAACCACGCCGAGCGGGAAGTGCAGTCGAACGAAAACGGAGAGTACACTTTCATCGAGGTGTCCGTTGGCAGTTATGAAATCGATATAGCGCAAACGGGATTCAAAAAGTACGTTCGCAAGAGCATTGCGCTGAACCTGAACGAGGTCCTCAGCGTGGACGCGGTCTTACAAATCGGTGCGGCGACGGAAAGTATAGAGGTTACGGGGGTGCCCCCGGTGGTGGACACCACCTCCACGCAACTTGGGGCTGTCGTCAACGAGCGCTCATCAACACAGTTGCCCTTGAATGAGCGGGACGTTTACCAACTTCTGCAATTGCAGCCCGGTGTGCAGTCACAAATTGGAAACAATTTATTTTACGGTTCGGATAAACCAGGTGTGGTTACCGTGAACGGAGGCCGCGGCCGTGCTAACAATTACTCCGTGAACGGAGGAGATGGCAACGATTTGTTTGCCAATTTACCGGCGGTGCAGCCCTCTCCGGACAGCATCGAGGAATTTCGCGTTATCACCAATTCGTTTGACGCAGAATACGGGCGCAACTCGGGCGCCGTGGTGAACGTAGTTACAAAGTCTGGCACCAACGAATTTCATGGCAGTGTCTTTGAGTTCTTTCGCAACGACATTCTGAACGCGCACGGCTATACGTTTCAGCCGACGCCGAAGCCGCCCTTCAAGCAAAACCAGTTTGGCGGAACGATTGGCGGACCCATTAAAAGAGATAAGACTTTCATTTTCGGCTCATATGAAGGCCGACGCATCGTGCGCGGAATCGTTTCCCAGCAAGTGCCGGTGCCGACTGGGGGTGATTTAGCCGGAAATTTTGGCACTGCGTTTTCCGGAACTCTAAATGATTCGACGGTGGCCAATATTCTTGAGAACCGACCGGGCTGTAGGGCGAATCTTCCTGCGGTTTCGCAAACGAACCTGGATGCGGCAGCAGCGGGTACGCCTCAGCTTTACGATTCTATTTTTACAGGTGGTGTAGTTCCTACCCAGTGCTTTGACCCGGTTGCGACTAGCCTCGTTAAATTTCTGCCGGGTTCCGGGGGTGCCAACAATCAAACGCAAGACGTTGTTAAATCCACGGATCGCGGCGATCAGTTTCAAATTCGCTTCGATCAAGTATTGAATAAGAACCAGAAACTTTCGGTGTACTACTATTATGACAACGACAACACACTCGACCCCTTCGCGATATTCCAATTAGCAGGCGGTTCTCTCGGCAATTTCCCAGGAAGAATTATTTCTCACGTACAGCAAATCAATGCTAGTCATACCTGGACCCTCGGATCGACCGCGGTCAATGAATTCCGCTTCACATTGTTCAGGGAGGCTGAGCCTCAATTCTACACGCCGACGGTGACAAACGCCGTAACGTCCTCGTGCGGAGGTAACATTCCCGCCGCGCAATGTTTCGGCGGAACTTCGGACACGGCGCTGGTGGATGCAAGCGGAAATGCTCTCGGCGCCACTCCCGCGTGCCCAGGCTTTGGTTGTGGTATTCACCCGGGACTCGGCTCGAAATTTGAGGGCGTGCCGTTTGTGACTATAAATGGCACACAGGGTCTTTTTGGAAACAACTTCGAAGGACAACTGCCGCAGACCGGGAATACATTTCAGTTTAATGACAATTACAGCAAAATTGTAGGAAACCACAGTTTCAAATTTGGCGGCGATGCGCGTTATCAAAAATTCGATCAAAAAGTCTACTTCAACGTAAATGGTGAGTACATTTTTGGACCGGGCGGGCATAACGATACTGGTGCTGTTGATCCATATGCGAATTACCTTCTTGGATTGCCGGTTTCCTATTCGCAAGGATCGGCCAACACGGAATTCGTGCGCAGTACATCGATTTACTTATTTGCGCAGGACAGCTGGAAGATTAGATCCAACGTAACGCTGAACTACGGCCTTCGGTGGGAGATGAATACACCGCTGACCGATATTGGCAAGAAGGTTCAGAGGTTTAATCCCGGACAGAATTCCACCGTATTCCCCTGCGACTTAGCCACTGGCTTTCCTAGTTCGGGAGTGTCCGGGTTTCTATCCCTGCCACAATTTCAGGGTGCCGGTGCTCCAGTACCGAATTGCGCCAACACGGGAACTACGCCGACCGGACTTGTTGTGCCCGGCGATAAGGGCGTCCCGGGAGGGCTCTTCACCAACTACACCAAGGCTTTTGCTCCGCGGCTGGGTCTGAATTGGAGTCCGGGCTGGAAAGACGGCTTATTGGCCAAGATCACTGGCGGACCGAACAAAACAACGGCGAGCATGGGTTGGGGACTGTTCTACAATCCAATCGAGCAACTTGTTCTCGAACAATTCGTTGCTGAGCCGCCATTTGGTATTAGTAACGGTGTGTCGAATCCGCTCTTTAGCACCCCATTTGTTACTCAAGGCGGCTTAACCAAACCCAATGTGTCCGACGCGTTCTTAAATCCGCCTCGGAATCAGCCGGTCGATTGGTCACTTTATCGACCGATTTTACTCTTCGGGCAATTTCCGACAAGCCTGCGAACCCAGTATTCTGCGCAATATAACCTGACTCTCAAGCGAGAATTGCCCGGAAATATTCTGTTCCAGATTGGGTACGTGGGCTCGCAAGGGCATCGGCTGCTGGCCATTCACGATCAGAATGCCGCCAATGCGCAGAGTTGTATTGATCTTGCAGCGCTCGGTCAGGGATGCACGCCGTTTGGTGAGGACAGCCCGTATTCGTTTGTTCTTCCGGCCGGCGCCGCTATACATATGCCTTATGTCGGTGGTTCAACGCCTGGGGGACCAAACACCCCTTGCCCAATAGTAAACGCACCAGCTGCATGCACGATCACAGGTGCAGTCGGTGGTACACCGATCAATCTAGTCGGATTGCGGCCCTATTCCTCACCGAACTGCAATCCTACCAGTACCGATCCATTGACTAGCGGCTGCCCAGCCGACGGCACACCCATCTTCACGAGCATCTTCTCGGAAGATAATGTGGCGCACTCCAATTACAATTCCTTGCAAGCACTACTCGAGAAACGGTATTCGCATGGCTTGCAATTCCAAGCTTCGTACACGTACAGCAAATCTCTCGACAACGCCTCTAGCTTCGAAGAGATCGTTAATCCCACAAACTATAACGCTACTTATGGCCCTTCCCTCTATGATTCACGGCATCGCTTCGTTTTCAACTACGTCTGGGAATTGCCGATACCGAAGATGGAGGGATTTGCCGGCAAGGTGCTGAATGGATGGCAGACTTCGGGAATCTACACGTTCCAAAGTGGCTTTCCTATCCTTATTAACAACTGCAACGACCTCGAACTGCAGGGCAGCACCCTGGGTTTTGAGTGTCCCGGTAAACCCAACTTTGCCGGCACGTTCAGAACTCACAATCCTCGCGTAGATGGCTTCGTATTCGATCCGACTCTTTTTGACGGCACCAATCCGAACTCGAATCCTCCGGGGCCAAATCCCGTAGCCCTCGGAACTTTCGGCAACGTTCCACGAACCCTTTGCTGTAACCCGCCGATTAACAATTGGGATTTCGGTCTTTTCAAGGAAACGTTTGTGGGCGAGAAAATGCGCGTTGAATTCCGTACCGAGATTTTTAACCTGTTCAACCATGCCCAGTTCTATGGCGTGGACGGCAACTCTGCGAATACCACCTTCGGTCAACCGCAGAAGGTGCGTGATCCACGGCAGTTTCAGTTTGCTCTAAAGTTAAAATTCTAAGCCGCGATATAACTGGCGAACCGAATCGGCTAAACTTGCTAAAGGCGCCGCTTATAACGGCCGCGCCTTTTCAAACCTGGGAAACGGTGAGTCGATACCTACACTGACTGCAGGGAAGAGACCTGCTG